>CAYSGC010000007.1:18454-32757 GCA_964430145.1 uncultured Fusobacteriaceae bacterium
AAAATCATCACACAATCAACATAGAGGTGTGAGAAAATACCAATAAACTTGAGAAAAAGGGGAGAGGTCTAGTGAAAAGAAAGATAACTCTTATAGCTTTGCTAGCGGTGCTGTCGTCAGCAGCTTTTGCCAATGAAAGGGACGATATAAGATATATAGATGAGCTCTATAAAAATCGTAACTACAAGGTAGCTGTCATGGAACTAGAGAGCTTTTTAGAAAAATATCCCACATCCAGAAGGATTAAGGATATACAACTGAGGCTTGCAAAAACATATTTTCTGGAGAAGGAGTATGATAAATCAAAGAAGTACTTTGATATAGTCCTTATCAACCATAAACCGAGGAGATCTGAGCTGGAGGAAATAAATCTCTACCAGGTAAAGAACACAGCTCAACTTAAGAAGTTTGAAGAAGCACAGAAGTACCTTCAAAATATTCCAAGGGGTAGGGAGTATGATGAGGCTGTATTTGCTCTGGGACTGGCCTACTATAATTCAGGTGAGTACAATAAAGCCCAGGGGGAGTTTACCAAGCTTCTTACAAGCAAGGGAGACAAGTATTCCCAGGCTATCCTGTACCTGGCACTTTCCAGCTACAACAACAGCCAGTATGTAAGGAGTATAGTGTACCTAGATGAGTACTACAACGGAGATGAGAAGGATAAAAACTATCCTCTAATGAACTATATCTATGGTTCATGCTACTTTAAGATGGCTGACATGAGTAAGGCTGAGAGCTACTTTAAGGAAGTTGTGGAGAAGTATCCAGATGATATGTATGCCACAAGAAGCCAGTTGAGCCTACTTTCCATCTACAGGGAGCAGAGAAATGAAGCAGCAATGGGAGAAACCCTCACAGCCCTTGAGGGAACCAGCGGAGCGGCAGCTGGATACAAGATAATGGCGGAATACACTGCCAACAAGGGAGATTATGCTGGAGCAGCTGAGTACTACAGCAAGATACCAGCTGACAGCAGGGATGATCACTCCAAGTACGGATACTCCTTCTCACTATATAGAAAGGGAGACAAGGAGGGAGCCCTTAAATCATTTGGTGAGTTAAAGGGAACGGAGTTTGAAAGTGAGTACCTCTACTATACAGCCCTTATAAACTATGAGGAAAAGAGATATAGAGAAGTACTGGCACTGAAGCCTGAGGTGGAGAAAGCGGAGCTAAAATCCTCCTACAGGGAGAATATAAACTCTATTATAGCCAACTCGGCCTATGAGATAGAGGATTATGCCACTGCGAGGGAGTACTATCTCAAAGTGTATAAGAAGACATATCAGAAGGACGAGCTATACAGGGTAATTATTGCAGACAGTAAGCTGGGAGACCTAGAGGATCTGGATATACGTTTTACAGAGTATAAGAAAACCTTTGTTAAGGATCAGCAGTACAGGAGGGATATCTACCTGGCAGCAGGAGCAGCCTACTACAATGGCGGTCAGGTGGAGAAGGCAAAAGCAGCCTATGCAGACTACCTGAAAAGCAACAGAGACAGGGAGATATCCCAAAATATGGTGGGGATCCTCTTAAATGAGAAGGACTATGAGGAAATGGAAAGGTATCTTAAGATGCAGGACAGATCTTCTGAAAACACCTATCTTCTGGGAATAGCAGCCTTTGGAAAGCAGGATTACTCAGCAGCAGAGGGATACTTCAAGAGTGCAGCAGCAAGCAGCGACAAGGATGTGGCGGAGAAGGGAGCATACAACCTTGTAAGAACCTACAGCAGGACCGAGGAGAATGAAAAGACTGTAGAGGCAGCTGATGAGTATCTGGCAGCGGCATACACAGCCAATAAGGGGAATGTAGTAGACAGAAAAGCCCTTGCTTACTTCAGAATGGGGGAATATGAGAAGAGCAGAAAGGTCTATGAGGAGCTTTCGGCAGTGGAATCCTTTAAGGAATATGCTCTCTTCCAAGTGGGAGAGACATACTTCAATGAAAAGTCCTACAATGAAGCTGTGGCAGCTTACGGAGTAGCCTACACTGCAAACCCTAAGGGGGAGTACGCAGAGGATTCAAGGTACTGGGAGATAAATGCCCTAAAAGCCCAGGGGAAGGATGAAGAGGTACTGGAGAAGATAGGAGAGTTCCTTACAGAGTATCCTAAGAGCGGATACAGAAACAACCTTCTTCTCTTTAATGCTGAGATATATGCCCAGTCAGGGAGCAGCAGGGAAGCCCTGGATTCATATAAGAAGCTCTACGAGGAGAGCGGGGATGCCCAGGTGAAGGAGAGAGCCCTTGAAAACCTTGTAAAACTAAGCTATGATGAGGGTCTACTTGAGGATGCAAGAGGCTGGAGCGAAAAGCTTGGCAATGATGAGGCCAAGATATACTGGAGTGCTCTCATCCATGAAAAGAACGGAGAGGTAAACCTGGCCCACCAAGAGTATGAAAAACTTCTGGAATCTGAGGGGTATGGAGACAGAGCAGCCTACAACCTGGCAACCTACTACTATGGACAGGAAAATCTGGAGGAAGCTGAGAAATACTACAGGATGGTAGAGGCAAGCGGAGACAGCTTCTACAAGGATACAGCGGTATTCCAGCTGGGAGTAATTGCTGAAAAGAATGGAGATAACAACGCAGCCCTTAGAAACTATACAAAGGTATCTCTTCTCTACAAGGACAGTCCTCTGAGAGAGGGAGCTATAATTAAAACCGCCTCAACCTATGAGAAGCTAGGAGATGAAGCTGAAGCAATGAACACATACAGAGAGTTTGTAGGAGAGTTTAACTCATCGCAGTATACAGACTTCGCTTATGAGAAGCTTATATCACTAAACCTTAAAAATGAAGATACTAATGAGGCAAAGGTTTACTATGTAAAGCTGGGAGAGAGATCCCCTGAGAAGTCAAAAAAATATGATGAATATTTCAATGAAGGAGAGTAGATAAGATGCAGAAGAAGATAGCAGCAATATTTTTATTTCTAATATCCATGATGGCCTTTGGAGATGAGAGCATCGAGATACAGAAAGAGGTAACAGGAGTAGACAGACAGATCCTGGAGGAATCTGAAGGAGTTGAAAGTGTAGATTCTATGCAGCAGTTGGATCTTAAAGAGGTGGATGTAAACCTTAGAAGCAACGATCTCAGAGGGGAGAAGGAAACCCTGGCTGTGGAGCAGGAGAAGTCCAGCGATGACCTGGAGAGGGAGCTTTCTAGAGGGATGTCATCGGATAAATCATGGTTAAGATATATACTTGGAGCAGTATTACTAGTAGCAGGAATAGCAGCATTTTAATAAAACAGGAGGAATTTACAGATGGAATGGATGGCAAGCGGTGGACTGTTAATGTACTTTATTATGGCAATGTCGGTACTTGGAGTTGCTGTAATAATTGAAAGAGGAATATACTTTGTTACCCAGGAAAAGGGAAATTTTGAGGATATAAAGTTAGGTTTAAAGGACTATATTGTAGCTAAGGATGCCAAGGGAGCAATCTCATACCTTGACAGATATCAGGGATCTACCTTCTCAGTATTGAAGGAGCTTGTAATGGAATGGGATGAGAGCAAGGAAGTGGATATCATACTTCTTGAGGAGAAGGCAAGGGAAGCTGGACTTGCAAAGCTGCCTAAGCTGGAAAAGGGGATGTGGCTTCTAGGAATCGTTGCTCACACCACCCCTCTAATCGGACTTCTTGGTACGGTAACTGGAATGATCCAGGCCTTTAAAGCAATCTCAGTATATGGTACAGGGGACCCTGCAGTACTTGCAGAGGGTATCTCTAAGGCACTGGTAACAACAGCCGGAGGACTTACAGTGGCTATACCAGCACTTATCTTCTACAACTTCTTTAATAAAAAGATAGATGTAGTGGTAAATGAGATGGAAAAAGCAAGTGTAGAGCTTATCAACTTCTTCAGAAGGTAGGGGATGTAGATGAGAGTGCAAAAGATAAAGCGTAGAAATAGAACTAACCTGATATTAGAGCTTACTCCCCTTATAGATGTTGTGTTCCTTCTTCTGATATTCTTCATGGTAGCTACAACCTTTGAAGATGTAAGCAGCGGGATAAAGATAGAGCTCCCGGAATCTACTATTCAGGAGGTCAGTGAGGTAAAGGAGATACAGGTGGTAATAGATGCAGACAGCAGAATTTACCTTAGTGTAAAGGAAGGAAGCGGCAATGCCGAGAAGAGTCAGGTCAATATCGAGCAGCTCAAGGAGGAGCTAGCAGGTAAGATACTGAACAGCAAGGAGAGAAACGTAATCATAACAGCAGACAAAAATCTGGACTATGGTTTTATTGTTAAGGTAATGACTCTGGCTAAGGAAGCAGGGGCAAGCTCCCTGGATATAGATACAGCAAGTGCCGACTAGGAGGGACAAGCTTATGGAAAAAAATGATCTGCGAAGCCTGGGCCTCTCCCTGATTATCAATATATTGGTTATACTTCTCCTCCCGGGAATGAAGGTTCCTGTAAGGGATGAGGGGAAGATAAGCGTGGGGCTTATTGAACTGAGGGACGAGAACAGAAAGGTGACTCCCCAAAAGCAGGAGAAGAAGGTTGAAAAACCTGCGGAACCAACCAAGACTCCAGTGGAGGTAGTGGAGGAGAAGCCTGTTGAAGAGCCTAAGAAAGAGGTTGCGATAGAGGAAAAGAAGGCCGTGAAAAAACCACTTCCAGAGATAGCTCCCATGCCGGATATAGAGGTATTGGTTTCCAAGGTACCTGTCATAGAGAGGAAGAAACCAGCTGAAAAAAGTCAGGCACCGAGACAGGAGAGGGTATTTGAAGATACAAAGACAGAGGAAAAGAGAGAGATAGTAGGAGCTGAACTTGAAAGAAAAGAGGTTTCCAAGGTAGAAGCTACTCCAATTATAAGCCAGACAGATATGGGCAAGATAGCAGGAGAAGGGCCTGAAAGTAAGGAGGACGGAAAGGAGTTTATGGCTCTGGCTAATGGTACAGATAAGCTGGAGGGGCTTCCCAAGGGATATAAGGATATAGGTTCTCCAGACGGTAGCCTAACTGGAAAGTGGGATACCAACAATAACCTGCCTAGATACCCAGAATCTGCTGAGCTTAGGGGTAAGAGCGGAACCGTAGTACTAAAAGTGTATGTTACAGAGGAAGGAAAAGTTGAAAGGGTAGAGATGCAGGGAAGCGGAGTTCCGGAGTTAAACAGCGCCATCGAACAGGTAGCCAGATCATGGAAGATATACCTGAGCAGAAATGGACAGAGAGTTTACGGTGATGTAACCCTGGAGATACCATTCAGACTCTTAAGGGGTGAATAGGATGTTTTTAAATGTATTGGGAATAATGCTGGATGAGAAACTCCAGGAAAAGATAAATGAGACCTTTGACGGGGAGATAAAGTTTCTTCAGAGTATAGCAAAGTCCTTTGAGGAGATGAAGGAGAACAAGTTTGACGCTGTTATTATAGAGGGGGACAGCCTTCAGGATGAAACTATCGTGGATATAGTTAAGAAGGTAGTGGATATTCAGAAGAAGGTAATCCTTCTGGTAATAAGTGAGAACTCCAACCTCAGCGTAGTGGCAAAGAGTATAAAGGCAGGAGCCTATGACTATATGCTAAAACCAGTGGAGCCTGAAACAGTGGTGAAGACTATAGAGAAGGCCATAAGGGATCAGAAGCTTAAAGCTGAGAAGGTGGACAAGAACAGAAGCATGGGATCGAGACTTATCGGTCATACCAGGGAGATCGTAGAGGTATATAAGAGGATCGGTAAGGTGGCCAGCAGCAGGGTGCCAGTTCTTGTTAAGGGAGAGAAGGGAACTGGGAAAAACAGTGTGGCTAATGCAATCCACGGGTTCAGTGACTTCAGCGACAAGCCCTTTGTAAGTGTAAACTGTACAGCCTTCCAGGATGAACTCCTTGAGAGGAAGCTCTTTGGTTATGAGAAGGGAGCCTTTCCTGGAGCTCTCTACGACCATGTAGGGGAGTTTGAAAAGGCAGACGGCGGAACCCTTCACCTTGGAAATATAGAGTCTCTGAGTCTGGACATGCAGGCAAAGCTTCTTGGATTTCTACAGGAGGGTGAGCTTGTAAGACTGGGGGGATCTAAACTCATAAAGACCGACGTACGTCTTATTGTTACCACAAGTGAGAACCTGGACGAGCTCATAGCCAATGATAAGTTTATAGAGGAGCTCTATCACAGACTCAAGATCCTTGAGATAGAGATCCCGCCAATAAGGGAGAGAAAGGCAGACATCCCGTTTATTATAGACCACAATATAATAAAGTATAATGAGGAGTTCAATAAGTCGGTAAGGGGAGTATCCAAGCCGGCTATGAAGAAGATCATGAGATATGACTGGCCTGGAAACGTAAGGGAGCTAAAGAATGCGATAAGATCAGCTATAGCCCTCTGCAGGGGAAGCTCAATCCTTATAGAGGATCTTCCAAGCAACGTAATAGGAGCTAAGATTACCAAGAGAAGGGGAGATATCCAGGACTGGATCCTGGCTGACTGGATCGAGGGAGAGATAGCTATCCTCAAGGGGAACAGCCAAAAGGACTACTATGGAAATATAGTGGCAAGGGTAGAGAGGGAGCTAATAAGACAGGTCCTTGAAATTACCAATGGAAAGAAGGTGGAGGCAGCTGAGATCCTGGGGATCACAAGAAACACCCTGAGAACCAAGATGAACAACTACAACCTGGAGTAATCCACCAAAATAAGATAGAAAATTTAATTACCACGGAGTGTTACAGTCTTATATTTTGTAGCATTTCGTGGTAAAATAATGTTCTAGGTATAATTAAGAGATCAATGATTGATCCTTTAATTATGTCATAGACCCCATCAACTAGGAGGACGAGATGCATCAGACTTTATATAGAAAATACAGACCTGCTGACTTCAGTGAAGTGGCAGGAGAGCAAAGCATAATAAAAACAATAAAGAATTCCCTTAAGGATAACAAGATGTCCCATGCCTACCTCTTTACCGGTCCAAGGGGAGTGGGTAAGACTACAACAGCAAGACTTATAGCCAAGGGGCTGAACTGCCTT
Organism: uncultured Fusobacteriaceae bacterium; assembly: GCA_964430145.1. GTDB lineage: Bacteria > Fusobacteriota > Fusobacteriia > Fusobacteriales > Fusobacteriaceae > Propionigenium. Next base: position 25,467 of record CAYSGC010000007.1, read on the forward strand.
ACAAATGGTATCACAGATGAACCATGCAACACTTGTGAAAACTGTGTGGCAATAAGCGAGGGAACATTTATAGATATGATAGAGATCGACGCAGCTTCAAACAGAGGTATCGATGAGATCAGGGGACTAAAGGACAAGATAAACTACAGGCCAGCCAAGGGAAGAAAAAAGGTATATATAATAGATGAGGTACACATGCTCACAAGGGAGGCCTTCAATGCCATACTGAAGACCCTGGAGGAACCCCCATCACATGTAATCTTCATCCTTGCAACAACTGAGCCGGAGAAGATTCTACCTACTATTATCTCCAGGTGTCAGAGGTATGACTTTAAGCCTCTGTCCTATAAGGATTCAGTATATCACCTGAAAAAGATAGCCAAGGCTGAGGAGGTCATGATAGATGAGGCCAGCCTGAAGCTTGTCTATGAAAAATCCGGGGGAAGCATGAGAGACGCCATTTCCATCCTGGAAAAGCTTATCTCCAGCTGCTACGGGGAGGATATAAGCCTTGAGAAAGCTCAGGAGGCTCTGGGAGTAATACCAGAGGATCTCATGATAGACTTTATGAAGATACTGGATGAGAGGGATATCCAGAGGGGAATGGAGTTTTTGGATACCCTCTGGGAAGAATCTCTCAATGTGGAGACCTTCTTTAAGGATCTGGCAGGCTATGTGAAGACAAAGCTTATTACCCAGGAGATAGATGGAGAGAAGGGTCTAAAACTCATAGGAGACATATTCGATACCCTTACCAAGTTTAAGTTTGAAGAGGATAAGAGGCTTCTTGGATATGTGATCCTCAATAAGAACCTCATAGAGAGAAGACCTGTGACAACCACTGAGGTTGTATACAGGGAGGTGCCTAGACCTGTGGAGACAGAAGGTGCCCCGGCGGAAGCACCTAAGAAGGCAGTAGCTCCAGTAGAGATAGGTGTAACTATCGAGGAAGTAAAGAGGATATGGCCAGAAGCTGTGACCATGGCCAGAAGGGAAAAGATAACCATGGCTGCCTTCTTAGCCGAGGCCAGACCAGTGAGGGTTGAAAAAAATATTATCTTTGTAGGATTTACCCCAGAAAACGCCTTCCACAGGGATAAGATGGAGGAAGCGGATAACAACAAATACCTTCAAAATGCCCTGAGAGGACTTGTACACCCGTCTATAGAGGTGAGGTATGAGATCATAGGAGAGAGAAAGGTAGAGAAGAGGGAGGAAAATCTAAGTTTTGCCGACAAGGTAGTGGAGTTCTTTGACGGGGAGCTTATCTAGTTCCTTTGAGAGATAGAGGTGTAGCTAGCAGGCACCTCTATTTTATTAGGGGGAAGCTGTGTTAACAAAATGTGAGAAATATGATATAATATCACAAGTATAAGCACAGTTATATGAAAGGAGAAATATATGATATTAGCAATAGCAGGTATAATAAGTTTGTTTATCTTGGCTTTTATGGTACCATTCCTGTCCTTTTTACTGCCGGTATATAAGATAAAAAAGATGGAGGGACTGGATGGGAGAAGGAAGCTCATAGCAAACTTAGCTGCCATGGGAATAATATCTATTGTGGATCTGAGGTTACTTCCATTTTATATAGGAATATTCTTAGTAATCGAGACTCTCTACTACTACTTTAAAAAGGTTAGACCAGAGGTCGCTATATTTGACAGAATTATGATATCCACAAGTATTGTAACGGTTTTCACCATAGGTCTGACACTGCTTTTAGTAGGCAATGTAACGGAGATGCTTGAAGTAAATAAGGCTATGTATATGAAGGTTATGGATCTGGATACCAGAGAAGCCAATGAGATATTTCAGCTACTGAAGGAAAATTCTATCTTTATAGTATTTATCTACTCCTTTATATGTAACTACCTTACATACTTTACACTGGAGTCTAAAACATACAGAAGGTGGGATATGTCCTATAAATGGATACTCCTATACATAGTTACATTCTTTGCCACAACTGTAGGTAAGATAGAGAACTTCTATGTGGAAAATATCTTCAATATAAGTAAACTTATATATGTAGTATTCGGAGTTAAGGTAATCTATACTATCCTGAGAGGGAGAGCTAACAGGTTCAGAGGGCTTGCCAAGATGACAGCAGTACTTACAGCGGCAACCTTTCCAACAGTGGTATTCCTTCTGGGAGCACTAAAGAGTTTTAATATAAAACTAAGTATACAAAAAAAATAGATTTGGGGGATGATGATATGGCAAAAGTAAAAGTAATACTAACACAAGATGTAGCAGGACAAGGAAGAAAGGGAGAGATCGTAAACGTTTCTGAGGGGTATGCAAAGAACTTCATCCTAAAATTAAACAAGGGAATCATCGCTACCGATGAGGAGCTGAAAAAGCTTGAGAAAAAGAAGGAAAAAGCCGATGCTAAGAAGGAAGAGGAGAGAGTAAAGGCTGTAGCTCTTAAGGAAGAGATAGAGAAGAAAACTCTAACAATGGATGTTAAAGCAGGATCAAATGGAAAGATATTTGGATCTGTAACAACTAAGGAGATCTCAGCAGCTCTTGAGAAGCAGTTCGGATATAAGATTGATAAGAAAAAGATAGAGGCAAACATCAAGACAACTGGGGAGCACAAGGTTACTTTAAAGCTTCACACAGATGTAAAAGCTGAATTAAAGCTTGTTGCCAAGGGTTAAGGAGAAAGATATGCAGAATTTAGAAAATTTAAAGAAGGTACCAAGCAGTTTGGAAGCAGAGAAATCCGTATTGGGAGGAATCCTTCTAAAGCCCGATGCACTTAGTGATGTGGTTGAGGTACTTACTCCTTCTGAATTCTATAAAGCAGCCCATAGAAATATATATGAGGCTATGATAGAGTGTTATAACAATGGGGACGTTATCGACCCCATTGTTTTAATTGAGAAGCTAAAAAAGATGGAGAAGTACGAGGAGAGCGGAAGGGAACAGGTAATCTACGATATCCTGGAGGAAGTTCCCACAGCAGCCAACCTCCTGAGCTACGCTAAGATAGTTAAGGAGAAGGCAACCCTTAGAAGACTGGGAGATATTGGGACTAAGATAGTGGAGATGTCCTATGAGGGATATGAGGATGTGGACAGCATCCTGGACAAGGCAGAAGGCATGATATTTAAGATCTCTGAGAGTAAGGAAAGCAAGGATGTAGTTAACCTTAAGGATATTATGAGTGAGGAGTTTGAGAGGCTGGAGACAGTTTATCAAAATAAGGGAGTGGCTACAGGAATATCCTCTGGATTTACTCACTTTGATGATATGACCAGCGGATTCCACCCTTCAGACCTTGTAATACTGGCTGCAAGACCATCCATGGGAAAGACGGCCTTTGCCCTGAACCTGGCACTGAATGCTGCCATGAATGAAAACCAGGGAGTTCTTGTATTCAGCCTGGAGATGTCAAGTGCCCAGCTTCTACAGAGACTTCTTGCTATTCAGGCAGGAATTGGACTGCAGAAGCTAAGAAACGGATTCCTGGCTGAGGATGAGTGGGGAAGGATAGGTATAGCAAGTGGAAAATTGTCCAATTCAGAGATAAATATAGCTGATGTACCCAATGTAACGGTACTGGAGATAAGAGCTATGGCACGTAGACTGAAGGCAGCTGGAAAGCTGGACATGATACTTATCGACTACCTGCAGCTTATTCAGGGGGCCGGTAAAAACGAGAGTAGACAGCAGGAGATTTCTGATATCTCAAGAGCCCTCAAGGGAATAGCAAGGGAGCTGAATGTTCCTGTAATCGCCCTTTCACAGCTGTCCCGTGCCCCGGAGCAGAGAGCCGACAGAAGACCTATGCTGTCCGACCTGAGAGACTCAGGAGCCATCGAGCAGGATGCGGATATGGTAGTCTTCCTCTATAGAGATGACTATTATAATGAAGAGAGTGAATTTAAGGGGATATCCGAAGTTATTATAGGTAAACAGAGAAACGGTCCGGTGGGAACAGTTAAACTTAACTTCCTTCATGAGCAGACTAAGTTTACCAACTATACAGGACAAATAGATTAATAAAGCAACGTGACTTTGCATTATTATGGAGTTTAAAATTAATTGATAATAAAATCGGAGCTGACAGCTCCCTTTTTATTGCTTAAGGGAAGTATTTAAACTTAATACTTCCTTTAGGTGATAAAAGGATGATTAACTTAAGCTTTTATCACTTATAAGGATAAAGTGAATTAATATTAAAAAGATTTAAATAAAAGTCTTTATCCTAACATTAAGAAACCCTATAATTAGACTTTAAACTAGTCTGTAAAAACGATGAAATTATGAAGGTGCAAGTAATTCATAGGATTTTTTAAGGAGATGATTTAACCAATGAAAAGAGCAGAATTACTAGCTCCAGCTGGTAACATGGAAAAGATGAAGATGGCATTCCACTACGGTGCTGACGCTGTGTATCTGGGTGGAAAGGTATTTAACCTGAGAGCCGGTTCACATAACTTTACAGAGGAAGAGCTAAGGGAAGCAGTAAAGTATGCCCATGACAGAAATAAAACTGTATGGGTAACATTAAATATAATTCCACATGATCATGAAACAGCAGGCCTGGCTGATTATGTAAAATTCTTAGATGAGATAGGTGTAGATGGTGTAATAGTAGCAGACCTGGGAGTATTTCAGATAGTACAGGAGAATTCGGACCTGGCTATAAGTGTATCTACTCAGTCTAGCAACACCAACTGGAGATCAGTAAAGATGTGGCATGAGATGGGAGCAAAGAGGGTGGTTCTTGCCAGAGAAAATACCCTGGAGAATATAGCTCTAATTAGAGAAAAGGTACCTGGTATTGAGATAGAGGTATTTATTCACGGCGCAATGTGTATGTCTGTATCTGGAAGATGTCTTCTGTCAAACTATATGACAGCTAGAGATGCCAACAGAGGGGACTGCGCACAATCATGTAGATGGAAGTACTCTATTGTGGAAGGCGGTAAGAACAATGAAGGTGAGTACAACCAGGTATTAGAGGGGGATGAACCTACGCATATCTTTAGCTCAAAGGACCTTTGTACAATAGAAATAATAGATAAGATACTAGATCTTGGAGTAGATTCATTAAAGATAGAGGGAAGGATGAAGGGGATCTACTATGTATCCAATGTAGTAAGGTCTTATAGAGAAGCATTGGACAGCTACTATAGTGGTAACTATAAGTATGATGAGAAGTGGCTGAGGGAGCTGGAAACTATCTCACATAGAAAATATACTACAGGATTCTATTTTGGTCAGCCAGACTCAGATGCTCAAAACTATAACAATAGAAACTCATATAGTCAGAGTCATCAACTGGTGGCTAAGGTTGTAGAAAAGGTAGATGAAAATACATATATTCTAGCTGTAAGAAACAGAATATTCTCTGGGGAGGAGCTAGAGGTAATCAGTAATACAGGTGAGCCTAAGGTAATAACTCTGCCTACAATGACTCTTATTAAGGGAAGCTGCGAGGAAGAAGTAGAGGTGTCACACCCAAACACCACTGTAAGAATAAGCCTAAATACAGGTATAAGCGAATTAGATATGATAAGAAGGGTACTACCAGATAAAGAATAGTTAATCTGGTGTAAAAGTATTTAGACTTTATAATTTGAATGAAAAAATGTGTAGCATAAAGGTGCAAGTAATTTGTGTAACTTTTAAGGAGATGCAAAATGAAAAAAGCAAGGATAAATGCCCCAGCAGGGGATATGAATAAATTGAAGATAGCATTGGAAGCTGGAGCAGACAGTGTCTTAGTAGGGGGAGAAGGATATAATATAAAGACTACTTCTCATAGCTTTACGAGAGACGAACTAAAGGAAGCGGTAGACTACACTCACTCTCTAGGAAAAGAACTATGGGTAACTTTGGATATGATTCCTACAAATAAAGAACTGGAAGGTTTAGATACCTATGTGAAGTTCTTAGATGAGATAGGAATAGATGGAGTGGTTGTATCTGACCTGGGAGTATTTCAGGTAGTAAGAGATTACTCAGATCTAAAGATAAGTGTATCTACTCAATCTAGCAATACCAATTGGAGATCAGTAAAGATGTGGTATGGACTAGGAGCAAGAAGAGTAGTATTAGCTAGAGAAATCTCAATAAAAAATGTAGCTGAGATAAGAGAAAGAGTACCTGAAATGGAAATAGAAATTCATACCCACGGAGCAATGTGTATGGCCAGTTCAGGTAGAAGCCTGTTGAGTAGCTATATGTCTACAAAGGAAGTAACAAAATCAGAGGATGAAAACTGGAAGTTTTCCATAGAGGAACAAACAAGACCTGGAGAGTATATGCCTGTATATGAGGATGAGCATGGTACCCATATCTTCCACTCGAGAGACCTGTGTACAATCGAGTACCTGGATAGGATACTGGAACTTGAAGTGGATTCTCTGAATATAGAGGGAAGGATGATGGAGGAAGCTTACCTGGAAACCTCAGTGAGAGTTTACAGGGAAGCTTTAGAGAGCTACTACTCTGGTGACTATGAGTATAAGGAGGAGTGGCTGAAGGAACTACAAGAGGCAGCTCCAAGAAAGTATACTGCAGGATTTTACTTTGTAAATCCCGGAGAGAAGACAAAGGACTATGAATAGATAAAACAAAAAAGATGGAGAAATCCATCTTTTTTTATTGTTAAGGAAAGCATATAATTTATAAAAAGTTACTTGAAGTAACCAGTGCTCCCTTTAATTATTAGGATGTAAGGTCACGTTGCTTTTATTACTCTATACTCTTTAGTATCATAATCTTAGCTTTTTCTTCCTTAAGCTCCTGGTTCTCCTTCTCTACAGCGTCCTTGTCTGCACCTAGGGTTGCATCCTTGTCTAATCCCCTACTCATTCTTTCAGTGTATTCTGTCTCCCTTTCATCGACATCTTTAATTTCCTGCCTGACATCTTCAAACTCAGAGGTGATATACTGGTTGAAGCCCTGCATTCCTCCTGAACCTCCGCCACCCTGGGCATAGGTTAAACCACTGATCAATATGGTTAATATTAATAGTTTTTTCATGGTATACCTCCCTTCCTACTCTATTATCTAATTAGGTTAAGTTCTAAACAAAGCGATACACTATATAATGGTCCTTTAAAATAAATTTATTTTAAAAAGTAATATAATTATTTTTAATAATAGGGCAGAATGTCTCTGGGAGAAGGGAGTATAATCTTCCAAAATAATTTAGACTTATTTAATGAAAAGTGAAGTAATATCTAAGTGGAGTAATCTAATTAAATGAAGTATATTAGTGACATGGAGGGGAGTAGAATGAATGAAGTGATTGAACTGCTTATGG
>CAYSGC010000008.1:0-31060 GCA_964430145.1 uncultured Fusobacteriaceae bacterium
CTAAGCTGGGAAGAGATATATCTGAGCTGGGATATAGGGAACTTACATCGGATGAGGTAAGGGTGGAGCTGGGAGATATTACCTTTGCTACAGCAACAGACGGAAATCACGGTAGGGGAGTGGCGTGGACAGCCAATAAGCTGAAGCAGAAGTCGGTGGTATATATGCCAAAGGGGTCATCCCTTACAAGGCTTGAAAATATAAGGGCTGAGGGAGCAGAGGCAAGCATCACAGATGTAAACTACGATGATGCAGTTAGAATTGCAACGGACTATGCAAACGCAAACAATGGTGTGGTAGTTCAGGATACAGCATGGGAGGGTTATGAGGAGATACCAGCATGGATCATGCAGGGATATGGAACCATGGCTCTTGAGGCAATAGATCAGCTGAAGTCAAAGGAGATAGAGAAGCCTACTCATATCTTCCTGCAGGCCGGAGTGGGATCCCTGGCTGGGGCAGTACAAGGAGTATTTGCCTCTATCTATGGAGAGGAGTGCCCTACAACTGTAATTGTGGAAGCAAACCTGGCAGACTGTCTCTATAAATCAGCTAAACTGGGGAATGGAGAGATGGAGTTTGTAGGGGGAGATATGCAGACTATCATGGCAGGACTTGCCTGCGGTGAACCAAATACAATCGGTTGGGAGGTACTGAAGAACCATTCAGCAGCCTTTGTATCGTGCCCAGACTGGGTAGCAGCTAACGGAATGAGGATCCTAGGAAATCCGTTAAGGGGAGATGACCACGTAGTTTCAGGAGAATCGGGAGCAGTAACTACAGGGCTTCTATTTGAGATAATGACAAACCCAGAGTATGCTCAGCTGAAGGAGGATCTGAAGCTGGATGAGAACTCCAGAGTTCTTCTATTCTCAACAGAGGGAGATACAGACCCTGATATCTACAAGAAGATAGTGTGGCAGGGAGCTCATACAAAATAGGCAATATAAAAAATCGAACAACTAATTTTAGATATAATACCCCGTTTATTCTCAGGGGGGTTCCCCTGAGAATAAACAACCCTAAAAATTAAAAGATCAGGAGGAAGATAATGTTAAGTCAAGCTAGAGAGGAAAAGTTAATCGCACTATGTCAGGAGCTACTTAGAAACCCGTCTGTTTCAGGGGAAGAGGAGAAGGTAGTAGAAGCTATAAAGAAGGCTATGCTAGAGGAGTTTGGATTTGACGATGTACAGATCGACAGATATGGTAACGTAATTGGAAGAATCAAGGGAAGTAAGCCAGGAAAGGCTATTCTCTTTGACGGGCACATCGACACTGTACCTGTAACAGACGATTCTGTATGGAAGTATGCCCCATTTGGAGGGGAGATTGTAGATGGAAAGATCTATGGAAGGGGAGCTTCAGATATGAAGGGGCAGACCTCTGCTATGATCGCAGCAGCGTCATACTTTGCTGAGGACACAAATAAGGATTTCGAGGGAGACATCTATGTGGCAGGTGTGGTACACGAGGAGATATTTGAAGGAATTGCAGCAAGGGAGATCTCTAAGAATATCAAGCCTGACTATGTAGTAATCGGAGAGTCCTCTGAACTGAATCTGAAGATAGGACAGAGGGGAAGAGGAGAGATAGTTGTAGAGGTGTTCGGAAAGCCGGCTCACTCCGCTAACCCTCATAAGGGGATCAACTCGGTGGTTAAGATGGCAAGGGTAATCGAGAGAATAGAGAAGCTTGTACCAACTGAGCACCCAGAGCTTGGAAAGGGAATCCTCTGCCTGACAGACATCAAATCATCGCCATACCCTGGAGCATCTGTAGTACCTGAGTACTGTAAGGCTACCTTTGACAGAAGACTTCTAGTGGGAGAGTCAAAGGAATCTGTACTTGAACCAATCGAGGAACTTCTAAAGGAGATGATGGCTGAGGATCCAGAGCTAAAGGCAAAGGTATCCTATGCTATAGGAAGGGAGATGTGCTACACAGGAAATATTATCGAGGGAGAGAGGTTCTTCCCAGGATGGCTGTACTCTGAGGAGGATGACTTTGTACAGGCAGCATATAAGGGACTTAGAGAGGCAGGAATCAATTCAGAGATCACTCAGTATTCATTCTGTACAAACGGATCTCACTATGCAGGGGAAGCTGGAATCCAGACTATAGGATTTGGACCATCTAAGGAAAACCTTGCTCACACAATCGATGAGCACATCGAGATAGAGCAACTTTGTCTTGGGGCTAAGGGATACTATGGAATCTTAAAGTCGGTATATAACAAGTAGAGAGAAAAGAGAGGATAAGAGGGTGTATAAAATGGATGTTTTGATAAAAAATGGAAATATAGTTGACGGTACGCTGGCAAAACCCTTTACAGGTGATATCTACGTAAAGAACGGAAGGATAGACGCCATAGGGGAGAACCTTAATGTTGAAGGGGTAAAGACTGTAGATGCCAGGGGACGTGTAGTAGCTCCAGGTTTTATTGATACCCACAGCCACTCAGATCTTGTAATGCTCCTGAATCCTTACAATGAAGTAAAGATCAGACAGGGGATAACAACGGAAGTATTGGGTCAGGATGGAATATCCATGGCCCCTCTTCCCGTTGAGTTTATAAGTCCCTGGAGAAAGAATCTGGCCGGGCTGGACGGCGACTCTGATGAGATAGACTGGAAGTATGAGACTACAGAAAATTATCTGAATATGATGGCTGAAAAGGGTGTTGGATTAAATGAAACCTACCTGGTGCCTCACGGGAATATAAGAATGGAAGCTATGGGCCTTGCTGGGGAGGTTGCTACAGATGAGCAGATAGCTAAGATGTGTGAGATTACAAGAAGAGAGATGGAAGCCGGAGCCTACGGTCTCTCCACAGGTCTTATCTATATGCCTTGTGCCTACTCGGAGACAAGGGAAGTAACAGAGATGTGTAAGGTAGTGGCAGAGTATAACGGCGTATTTGTGGTGCATCAGAGAAGTGAAGCAGATACAATCTTAGATTCAATGAGGGAGATAATAAAAATAGGAAAGGAATCTGGTGTAAAGGTGCACTTCTCCCACTTTAAGGTGTGTGGAAAGCAGAACTGGAAGTATATAGATGAGGTAATAGAGCTTCTGGAAGAGGCTAAAAAGGAGGGGATACAGGTATCCTTTGACCAGTATCCATATGCAGCAGGAAGTACCATGCTTGGGGTAATCCTTCCCCCATGGGCCCACGACGGGGGAACGGATGAGCTCATTAAGAGGCTAGATAACCCTGAGGACAGAAGAAGGATGAAGGAGGACATCGCAAGGGGAATTCCAGGATGGGATAACTTTGTGGACTTTGCGGGAATAGACCAGATCTTTGTGACCTCTGTAAAAAGCGAGGAAAATCAGGAAGTTGTAGGGATGAGCCTGGAGGAACTCGGGAAATTCAGAGGGATGGATCCCCTGGATGCGACCTTTGATCTTTTAAGGAATGAGGAAAATGCCGTAGGGATGGTGGACTTCTACGGCAAGGAGGAGCATATAATCAAGTTTATGGAGAGACCTGAGCACAATGTGTGTACAGACGGGCTCATGGCTAAGGGGAAACCCCATCCGAGGGCATACGGGTCATTTCCAAAAATCCTGGGAAGATATGTAAGGGAGATGAAGGTATTAGAGCTGGAACAGGCTATCCATAAGATGACTAAGAAAGCTGCCGATGCCATAGGAATAAAGAACAGGGGAAGCCTGGAAGTGGGAAATTATGCAGATATTCTCATTATAGACATGGAGAGTGTAGAGGATAGGGGAACGTTTATAGACCCTGTGCAGTTCCCGGTGGGAATAGACAATGTATTTATAAATGGCCACCATGTAATAGAGGAAGGACAGTATAACAAGATATTGGCAGGGGAAGTAGTTAAAAGAAGATAGGGGGTAACTATGTTTATCATCGGAAACGGAAGATTAATCACCCACGATGAATCAAATCCTTTTTTTCACAACGGAGCTGTTGTAGTAGAGGGAAATAAGATCCTAGAGGTGGGGGAAACAGCCAGGATAAGAAGGAAGTACCCAGATACTGAGTTTATAGATGCCAGGGGGCAGCTCATCATGCCTGGAATGATAAATACCCACCACCACATCTACAGTGCATTTGCAAGGGGGATGGCCTCTACAGGGCCTGCCCCTAAAAACTTTGTGGATATCCTGGAGAATATGTGGTGGAAGGTGGATAAAAACCTGGAGTTGGAGGACGTGAGGTACAGTGCTCTGACCACATATATAGATTCAGTTAAAAACGGAGTAACAACTGTATTTGACCACCATGCCAGCCCAATGGCAGCTAAGGACAGCCTCTTTACCATAGCAGAAGCAGCTAAGGAGATAGGCATAAGAACCTGCCTCTGCTATGAGGTATCCGACAGAGATGGCCTGGAGATCCTAGAGGAGGGGATCAGGGAGAATACAGACTTTATCAGACACTACAACACCAAGGGTCAGAATATGATAAAGGGGATGTTTGGAATGCACGCTTCCTTTACCCTATCAAGTGAATCTTTGGACAAGTGTGTAAAGGCTATGGAGGGACTGGATGCAGGATATCACATCCATACAGCAGAAGCTATAGATGATCTTTATGATTCCCAGGAGAAATATGGGAAGAGAGTTGTAGAGAGGCTGGATGATTATGGTCTTCTTGGAGAGAAGAGTATAGCTGTTCACTGCATCCATGTGGATGAGGAGGAGATGGAGATCCTCAAGAGAAACGGGACCCAGGTGGTGCATAACCCGGAATCAAATATGGGAAATGCTGTGGGATGCTCACCGGCTCTGGAGCTCATCTCCAAGGGAATAAATGTAGGACTGGGAACAGATGGCTATACGACCGATATGTTTGAATCCATGAAGGTGGCAAATATAATCCATAAACACGTAAAGAAGGATCCTGCTGTGGCATGGGGGGAAACACCGCAGATGGTATTTGAGAACAACAGAGGGATAGTTGCCAAGTATTTTGAGGGGAATATAGGGGTACTCAAGGAGGGAGCAGCTGCAGATATTATAGTGGCTGATTATGATCCTCTTACACCTATGGATGAGACAAACTACAATGGTCATATTCTATTCGGACTTATGGGTAGAAGTGTCAATACAACTATAGTCGATGGAAAGATAGTAATGAAGGATAGAAAAATATTAACTATTGATGAGAAAGAAATTTTTAACATATCAAGACAAATTTCATCTGAATTCTGGAAAAAAATGGTTTAAAGGTAAAATCTAGGAGTATTTAAAATCACCATGAAGTAATATAGGTTTTGGGAAAGACTAAAACAGGTAATCGAGAAACATTAAACAATGATTCGGGAAAAGCTGAAAGAGTTAGCAAAAAACTGGAGGGTGAAGAGATGAGTAAAAATAATGGAATATTAGAAGTAGATCAGATGCTACCTATGGGAAAACTTATAGCATTCGCATTGCAGCATGTGTTTGCAATGTGTGCTGGAGCTGTGGCGGTACCATTAATTGTAGGTAATGCAGCTGGACTGACTCAAGAAGAAATAATTTTTCTAGTAAACTGTGATTTGCTGTTAGCAGGGATAGCCACATTAATTCAATCAGTTGGATTTACCAAATTTGTAGGGGCTAAGATACCTATGATAGAGGGTACTAGTTTTGCAACAGTTAGTGCAATGGCAGCAATAGCCGGTTCTGTGGTGAAGTCGGGAGTTCCTAATGCACCTCATATAGCAATGCAGACGATATTTGGATCGGTAGTTATAGCTGGATTATTTACATTTGTAATGGCTCCCTTCTGGAGTAAGCTACTAAGATTTTTTCCTAAAGTAGTAACGGGGACTGTAGTGACAGTAATAGGGATTTCATTGCTACCAGTAGCGATCAAATGGACAGTTAACTATAACTTCGCATCACCAGAATTGAGACATATATTTATGGCTATGACCACATTAGGATTAATCTTAATTTTTAATAAAACCCTAAAGGGATTGTGGGGGAATATCTCAATCCTTTTAGGATTAATTGTAGGAACGATAATAGCAACATTTAACGGAATGGCAGACTTTTCAAAAGTAGCAGAAGCAAATCTTATAAATATACCAACTCCATTTAAGTTTGGAATGCCTATATTTGATGTAACAGCAATAATTTCAATCCTTTTAGTTACTCTTGTAATTATGACAGAGGCTACTGGAAATATTATAGCTATCCATGAATTTTCAGAGAGAAAACTTGACGGCAAAAACCTAGCAAGAGGTCTTAGAACAGACGGACTTGCTACAATGTTAGCATCGATCTTTAATACCTTCCCACATACGGCATTTGCACAAAATGTTGGACTTGTTACTCTTACAGGGGTTAAGAGTAGATTTGTTACAGCGGGAGCAGGAGTGATACTTCTCATCTTAGGATTTCTACCAAAAGCAGCAGCAGTGGTGGTTGCCATTCCTGCACCAGTTTTAGGGGGAGCAGGATTTATAATGTTTGGTATCGTAGCAGCTAGTGGAATCAGACATCTGGGGCATGTGGATTACAATGGAAATAAAAATATGGTTATTGTTTGTGTCAGTATAGGAGCTGCAATGATACCAGTAGTTGCACCTAACTTCTACCATAACTTTCCTCATTGGGTAGAGGTATTGTTTCACAGCGGAATCACAACTGGAAGTGTAGTGGCAATAGGATTAAATCTTTTCTTCAATGAGTTAGGGAAGAAAAAGGAAGCACCAAAAACAGAAGCAAAAACAGCATAGATCTAAAATTAAATCATCTGCACTAATTATTAAAATAAAAAAGGGGAAGATAAAATGGCAAATATAAGAGTAAACTTCGCAGGACTAGAGTATGAAAATCCAGTGATCGTGGCAGCGGGGCCTCCGTCAAAGGACGCCGAAGCTTGTGTGGCAGCAGTGAATAACGGAGCAGCAGGAGTTGTAGCAAAGACTATATCATCTGTTGCAGCTGATATTCCAAAGCCATGTATGCACGATTTTAAGGGAAAGCACTTCCTAAATACCGAACTTTGGTCGGAGGAGTCCCCAGAGCACTGGGTGGAAAATGAGTATGCAAGGTGTAAGGCAGCAAATGAACCTCTCATTATTGGACTGGGATACGTAGAGGAGGATATCAGAAAACTTATCCCAATGGTAGATAAGTTTGCAGATGCATATGAGATCTCAAGCCACTATGTGGGAAGAGACCTGACGCCTATGCTTAACACCCTTAGAGCAGCAAAGGAGTTATCTGATAAACCTGTATTTATGAAGGTGTCACCTGGAGTAGAAAACCTTCCTGAGGTGGCAAGAAAACTTGAAGAAAATGGTGCAGACGGACTGGTAGCTATTAACTCTGTGGGACCATGTCTCTCCATCGATCTTGAGAGCGGGAAACCTCACATGGGATCTAAGAATGGTTATGGATGGATGTCTGGGGCGGCAATCAAGCCTATTGCAATGAGGGTGGTATATGAGCTGGCTTCAGCTGTTAACATTCCTGTGTTTGCAGTGGGAGGAATCACCAAGGGTGAGGATGTAATCGAGTTTGTAATGGCAGGAGCAACTGCAGTACAGGTCTGTACCCAGGCTATCATCGAGGGGCCACAGGCCTTTGGAAGAATAGTTAAAGAGACCGAGGCATGGCTGGATGCCCATGGATATGAGAGCCTAGAGGATATCAGGGGAATGGCTATTGAGCACCTCAAGGAAAGAAAAGAACCAAACTATGTAACCAATGCACCGGTGGTAGCAGCAGAACAGTGTGTGGGATGTAATGTCTGCGAGAGGTTGTGCCCATACCACGCTATAGAGATCAATGAGAACAAGGCGGCAGTGGTAGATGAAAAAAAATGTTTTGGATGCGGAGTATGTGTATCCAAGTGTCCTAAGGGAGCAATGACCATCGCAAGATAGGGGTGAATATATGAGATTACTACTGAAGAACGGAATTATAGTTACAGCTGAGGAGACCTTTGCCGGTGACCTGCTAATAGAGGAGGGGCTTATATCCAAGGTAGGAGGAGTAGTTGAGAGCAAAGCTGACAGGGTAATAGATCTTAAGGGTAAGTATGTCATGCCAGGAGGAGTGGATGTTCACACTCACTTCAACCTGGATGTGGGTGTTGCAGTGGCAGCAGATGACTTCTATACGGGAAGCGTGGCCGCCGCCGCCGGGGGAACCACCACTATAGTAGATCATATGGGGTTTGGCCCCAAGGACTGCAGCCTTCACCACCAGCTGGACAAATATATGGCAGATGCCAGGGAGGATGCTGTAATCGACTACGGTTTTCACGGGGTGATCCAGCACGTAAACGACGAGATACTGGATGAGATGGAATCCATGGTGGAGGATGGAGTGTGCTCCTTTAAGGGGTATATGACCTATGACTATAAGCTTCAGGATGAGGAGATGAAGGCGGTAATGGAAAGGCTGGGATCTCTGGGAGCCATGACCACAGTTCATGCAGAGGTACACGAGGAGATCCAGGAGCTGAGAGCCAGGTATGTGGCTGAGGGGAAGACCCAGGCCATCTATCACGCCAAGTCCAGACCTGTAAGGAGCGAGGTAGAGGCTATAGAGAGGATGATAGATATCTCAAGGGAAGCAGGAGATGCACCTCTCTATGTGGTCCACCTCTCCTCTGGGGAGGGGCTGGATACCATTAGAAGGGCCAGAAAGTCCGGAAGAAATATCTATGCCGAAACATGTCCCCAATACCTCTTTTTAGATGAAAGCAGGTATATGGAGGAGGATGGCAACGGTCTAAAGTATGTTATGAGTCCCCCCCTTAGGGAGAGGAACAACAATGAGAGGCTGTGGAAGGGTATTGCCGACGGAAGTATCCAGACTGTAGCTACAGATCACTGTCCCTTTAACTTAGAACTCAAAAAGAAGATGGGGGAAGAGGACTTTACAAGGTGCCCCAATGGGGCTCCAGGGGTAGAGGCCAGGATAGCCCTCATGTACTCAGAGGGGGTAGAGAAGGGAAGGATAGGTATTAACAGGTTTGTGGATGTGGTGAGTACTGCACCAGCCAAGTTATTTGGCCTATATCCAAGGAAGGGAAGTATATCTGTGGGGGCAGATGCAGACCTCATGGTGATAGATCCCGAGAGGGAGGTAACTATAAGCCAGAAAAACCTCCATGAAAATGTAGACTACACTCCCTATGAGGGAATGAGGGTCAAGGGATATCCTGTAATGACCATCTCCCGGGGAGAGGTAATTGTAGAAGAGGGAGTCTTCACGGGTCAAAGGGGACGGGGAAGGTTCCTCAAGAGAAAACCTGTCTTTAAATAGATAAAAGGGGGCTAAGATGTATAGTATTGAGATAAATGGAAGTATCGTAGAAACAGATAGGAGTAAAAACCTGCTGGAATACCTGAGGGATGACCTGGACCTTACCTCTGCCAAAAACGGATGCAGAGAGGGAGCCTGCGGTACCTGTATGGTCCTTGTAGACGGAAGAGCTGTTAAGGCCTGTGTCCTTAAGACAGACAGGGTAGCTGGGAAGAAGATAACAACCCTGGAGGGGCTTTCTGAAAGGGAGAGAGATGTATTTGCATATGCCTTTACTGAAACTGGAGCAGTTCAGTGCGGATTCTGTATTCCGGGGATGGTTATGAGTGCTAAGGGGCTTTTTCTGAAGACTCTGGAGCCTACCAAGGAAGAGGTAAAGAAAGCCCTTGTGGGAAATATCTGCAGGTGTACAGGTTATGTGAAGATAGAGGAAGCCATTATGATGTCTGCTGATATCCTGAGAAGGGGAAGAGAGATCCCAAAGAGGGAGTGTAAAGGAATGGTAGGAACCCATGTACACAGGGTAGACGGACCGGAGAAAGCCATTGGAGAGGGAAAGTATGCTGAAGATATTAAGGTAGAGGGGATGTACTATGGAGGAGCTGTAAGATCATCCTACCCGAGAGCAAGGGTTCTCTCGATAGACACCAGTGAAGCTGAGGCTCTAGAGGGAGTGCTTGGAGTATTAACAGCTGAAGATGTGCCGGGGCTAAATAATATCGGTCACCTTTCCTTTATCTCTGACTGGGATACTCTTATTCCTGTGGGAGGGATTACAAGGTACAGGGGAGATGCAGTGGCTCTTGTAGCAGCAAAGGACAAGGAGATCTTAGAGACAGCTAAGAAATTAGTTAAGGTAGAGTATGAGGAGCTAACACCTATACTTACAGTGAAGGAAGCAATGGCAGAGGGAGCACCAAAGATCCATGAAAAGGGGAACCTCCTCTTCCACCAGACCCTTGAAAGGGGAGATGTGGAGAGTGCCATAGCTGAATCTAAGTATGTGGTGACAAACACTTATAGAACTCCAGCAACTGAGCACGCTTACTTAGAGCCGGAAAGTGCCACTGCTGTACCAACTGAGGACGGGACCCAGCTCTACACCTCTTCTCAGTCGGTATATGATGAACAAAGGGAGGTAAGCAGACTCCTCGGTCTTGAACCTGAGAAGGTGAGGGTAACCTCGGCTCTTGTAGGGGGAGGATTTGGAGGTAAGGAGGATATGTCGGTGCAGCACCACGCCGGACTACTGGCATATGTTCTGAAAAAACCTGTACAGGTAACACTTTCCAGACAGGAGAGTATCTATGTGAGTACCAAAAGGCATGCCATGGAGATAGAGATGACTACAGCCTGTGATGAAGATGGTAAACTTACAGCAATGAAGGCTATCCTGTTATCAGATACAGGAGCGTACTCATCCCTTGGAGGACCTGTACTTCAGAGAGCCTGTACCCATGCAGCAGGGCCATACAACTATCACAACATTCAGGTAGACGGAAAGGCCTACTACACAAATAACTCACCAGGAGGAGCTTTTAGAGGTTTTGGTGTTACCCAGTCAGCATTTGCCACTGAATCAAATATAAACCAGCTGGCAGAGATGGTGGGTATAAGTGCCTGGGAGATAAGACACAGGAATGCGATCAGACCGGGAGAGGTACTACCAAACGGTCAGGTAGCAGATGAGGGAACAGGCCTTGTGGAAACCCTTGAAGCAGTTAAGGAGGAGTTTGAAAATAACAAGTATGCAGGAATATCCTGTGCATTTAAAAATGCAGGAATAGGGGTGGGACTTCCGGATATAGGTAAGTGCAGGCTTACTGTAATCGACGGGAAGGTTCACCTGAGAACATCAGCAGCGTGCATAGGTCAGGGAGTTGGGACAGTAAACCTGCAGGTGCTGTGTCAGACTACAGGAATAGATCCTGTGGATGTGGTTGTAGAAGCACCAGATACTCATGTAACTCCAAATACAGGAACAACAACAGCATCAAGACAGACAGTATTTACAGGAGAAGCAGTAAGAATAGCAGCCCTTGAGCTCAAGAGAGCTCTAGCTGACAGAAGTCTGGCTGAATTAAATGGCTTTGACTACACTGGGGAGTATTCAGGTATCACAGACAAGATGGGAGCTGAGAAGGAAAATCCAAAGAGCCACATAGCCTACGGATATGCTACACAGCTTGTGGTCCTGGATGAAAAGGGGAAGCTCGAGAAGGTAGTGGCAGCTCATGATGTAGGAAGAGCGATAAATCCCAAGTCTGTAGAGGGACAGATCGAGGGAGGAGTTGTAATGGGACTGGGGTATGCCCTTACAGAGGTAATGCCTTTTGAAAATGGTATGCCACAGGTGAAGTTTGGAACCCTAGGACTTTTCAGAGCTACTCAGGTACCTGAGATAAAGCCGATAATAGTAGAGAAGAACACAGAAGATCTTGCATATGGAGCCAAGGGTGTGGGAGAGATAGTTGTTATTCCAACAGCACCGGCAGTACAGGGAGCTTACTATAAATTTGACGGAGAGTTCAGAACGGAACTTCCATTAAAAAATACAGCCTATAAAAAATAACGATAGACAGAGGAGAGAGAAGATGAAAAAAGCAATATTTACTGAGAATGCACCAGCAGCAGTGGGACCATACTCCCAGGCAATGAGAGCGGGAGATATGTTATTTGTTTCGGGACAGATTCCATATGTACCATCTACAATGAAGCTTGTATCTGAGGATATCAAGGAGCAGACAAGACAGTCCCTTGAAAATGTTAAGGCAATATTGGAGGAAGCAGGGGCTTCATTAAATGATGTTGTTAAAGCAGGGGTATTCATAAAGGATATGAATGAGTTTGGAGCGATCAATGAGGTGTACTCAGAGTATTTTTCAGAGAATAAACCTGCAAGGGCATGTGTAGAGGTGGCTAGACTTCCACTGGATGTAAGGGTGGAGATCGAGGTAATAGCTTACCTGGGTAAATAATTTTTCAATAAATTAAGTTACTTTCGGTCATTATTACTTTTATAAAATCTTATTTTACGCTTAAAAATATGGGTGTTTCCTGTGAAACACCCAAGAAAATCATTGGTATATGGAAATGGTAGGAGGGTGGGGATAATAGTTATTATCTCCTCCCTCATATTTTTTCATCCCTTTTAAAAATGGAAATTTACAAACCGCCCGGATTTGTTTAGAATGTAGAGGGGGTAGTTTATGGGATTAGGATTTGACATATCAATAGATGTATCGCAGAGGTTAATACTCACGCAGAGGATGAAACTCTCACTGAAGGTGCTGCAGATGACCAATGGTGAATTGGCAGATCTCCTCAAAAAAGAGGAGAGGGAAAATATCTTTATCAGAGTGGAGAGGGGAACGGGAAGCCCCAGGGGGAAAAGTTACTCGGATGAGGAGTATGATCCCTATCAAGGGTGCAGGGATAAGGGCCCTGACTTCTATGATTATCTCTATGAACAGGTGGGGGAGCTGGATATAACACCCCATATGAGAAGGATATGTGAGTATATTATAGACAATATAGATTCAAGGGGGTATCTGAGCCACTGGGTGAGGCATCCCTTTATTCAGATGGAGTTTGACAGGGGACTTGAGATTATAAGGGGTCTTGAACCGCAAGGGGTGGGGGCAGATAACCTGAAGGAGTGTCTCTTGCTGCAGCTTGACGGGGAGGACATCTATGAAAGGATCCTTGTGGAGGATTACCTGGAGGAGCTTGCCTATGGAAGTCCGGAAGAGATAGCAAGAAGAATGGGGATATCCATGAAAAAGCTAGAAGGAGTGGCAGCCAGGGTAAGGAGACTAAATCCCATTCCCTCCAGGGGATACCGTGTTGAGAGGTGCGAAGGGGGGATAACTCCAGACGCCTATATAAAGGTAGTGGATGACAGGATAGAGGTAGAGATAAATGAGGAGGCTATTCCCAGAGTACTTATGGAGGAGGCAGAGAGGATCTCAGATGATCCTCGCTACGGAAGGTATATAAAAAGGTGCAGGGAGAGGGCTCAGGTAATAATAGAGTGTATAGAGAGGAGAAGGGTGACCTTTGAAAGGGTAGTGAGGGAAGTGGCCAACTTCCAGAGGGATTATTTTTTAGGGGGAAGGCTGAAGCCCCTCACAAGGGGAGAGATAGCATACAATCTGGAACTCCACCCCTCTACAGTATCAAGGGCTATAAAGGAGAGATATATAGGTATAGATGGTAGTGTTATTGGAGTAAAGGAGCTCTTTCCCAGAAAGTTTTCCCCTAAGGGTGGAGAGAATTCTGCTAAATCTTCTACAAGGATGGAGATAAAGGAGAAGCTCCAGAGTATAGTAGCAGAGGAGAAAAGGGAGAAACCCTATTCAGATGAGAAGCTGGTTAAGGTGATGAGAGAGGCTGGGGTGAATATCTCCAGAAGAACCATAACCAAATATAGGGAGGAGATGAGTATCCCCTCCTCCACAAAAAGAAGGATGAGGAAGTGATGAGAATGGAAGGGAAGTTAATGAAGCAGCTGGCCCAGAATATAGAGGAGGGCAGAAGAGTAGCCCTTGTAACCCTGGTGGAGGTATCGGGGTCCAGCCCCGGCAAGGAGGGAGATATGATGACCGTCCTTGAATGCGGTGAGATAATGGGGACTGTAGGGGGAGGAAACCTGGAGTACCAGCTTATCTGTGAGGCTAGGAAGGCCATGGAGGAAAATAAAAACAAGGAGATAGAGTATGACCTGGGACCCAACGGTACTCTTAAGATGGAGTGCGGGGGGAAGGTCAGAGCGTATATAAAGGTTTTTAAGGAGAGGGAGAAGCTTGTGGTTGTAGGAGGAGGACACCTTGGACTAGAGCTCTACACACTGGGGAAGTTTCTTAATATGCATGTGGCAGTTCTAGATGACAGGGAGGAGTATGCAAACTCTGAAAGGTTTCCCCTGGCGGATGAGATAATCCCAGGAAATATAGGAGAAAACCTAAAAAAATATAGGTTAAACAGATCCTCCTATGTTGTTGTGGTAACCAAGGGCCATGCTGGGGACAGGGAGGCCATCGAGGCTGTAGCCGGAAGGGAGATAGCCTACCTGGGAATGATCGGAAGCACAAAAAAGATAAGGAAGAGCTATGACATCCTCATGGAGAAGGGAGTTCAGAGGGAGGAGCTCAGCAGGGTATATGCTCCCGTTGGCCTCGATATATCCACAGGGGAACCCAAGGAGATAGCCCTCGGAATAATGGCGGAGATCCTCAAAGTAAAAAACGGCAAAAGCGGGAAGCATATGAGGGAGCTAAAGGGAATAGAGGCATAATAAAAATTACCATTAGGAGCGGATGATGAAGAAGATAGATACAGTTGATGCAGTGGGACAGGTACTTTGCCATGATATAACAGAGATAGTACCGGGGAAGTTTAAGGGAAGAGCCTTTAAGAAGGGGCATATAATAAGGGAGGAGGATGTGGAAAAACTTCTCAGTCTGGGAAAGGACCACATCTATATATTTGAGATCACCCAGGATGAGCTCCATGAAAATGATGCAGCTCATATCCTGGGAGATATCGGAAGGGGAGTAAATGTTTCCCTGAGTACTGAGATAAAGGAGGGGAAGATAAACTTCTACTCGGATGTAGAGGGGCTTCTAAAGATAGACAGGGAACACCTCTTTAAGCTGAATATGATGGGAGAGATCTCCTTTGCCACCCTCCCTGAAAACATCCCTGTAAGGAGGGGAGAGATGGTAGCGGGAGCCAGGGTTATTCCTCTTATTATAAAGAAGGAGAAGATGGAGAAGGCTCAGGGAATATCTTCAGAAAAGATAATAGATGTACTTCCATTTAATAAAATGAAGGTGGGAGTGGTATCCACAGGGAATGAAATATATTATAATAGAATAGTTGATAAGTTTGGACCTGTGGTGAGGAGAAAGGTAGAGGAGTATGGATGCCAGGTAATTGAGCAGATCATAGTTCCCGATGATATGGAGAGGATAGTAGAGGCTGGAAGAAAGCTTCTGGAGAAGGGAGCAGAGATGCTTGTGTTTACAGGGGGAATGTCTGTGGATCCAGATGATCTTACCCCTACAGCTATAATGGAGATGGGAGGAGATCTGGTAGGTTACGGATCACCGGTACTTCCAGGATCCATGTTTCTTCTTTCATATATAGGGGACCTTCCTGTAATGGGATTGCCAGGATGTGTCATGTACAGCAAGAAAACTGTATTTGACCTTGTGCTCCCAAGAATCCTTGCTGGGGAAAAGCTTACAGCAGAGGACATTGCAGCATATGGACACGGAGGTCTGTGTCAGAGCTGTGATGAGTGCAGATATCCAAACTGCAGTTTTGGAAAGTAGAACGAGAAAAGTAGTACTGAGATAAGGAGAATATTATGGAACTTACACACTTTAATGAAAATGGAAGAGCCCGTATGGTAGATGTGGGAGACAAGAGAGAAACGAAGAGAACAGCTGTAGCCAGGGGATATATCCAGATGGCTGAAGCGACCCTGGAAACCATAAGAAATGGTGGAATCAAGAAGGGAGACGTTCTTTCAGTGGCTCAGGTAGCGGGAATTATAGGATCTAAGAAGACATGGGATCTTATACCTATGTGCCATAATATCCTTATAGACGGGGCAGATATAAGTTTTGAGATGGGTGAGGACAGGATATGGGTGGAAGCTCAGGTTAAAACGACAGGTAAAACCGGTATAGAGATGGAAGCCCTTACAGCTGTATCCATAGCCTGTCTGACTATCTATGATATGTGTAAAGCTATCGATAAGAGGATGGTAATAGGAGACATAAAGCTAATAAGGAAGACCGGGGGAAAATCTGACTTTGAACTATAACAGTAGAGTACAGTATTGCATAGATGGGTAAAATAGGATATTATAAAACAAGATGATAAACACATTAAAGGTGTTGAAAGCGGGGAAGGATGAAGAAGATTATCTTGTTTTTAAGCAGTATATTTATTGCTTTAGCGGTGTTTATAGTGCACTGCAACTATGAGGTTGTCTCTGCCTCAAGGGGACGTACCTATGATAATATTGAAGACCTCCCCTATAATAGAGTGGGGGTAGTCCTTGGCACCAGTAAATATATAGTTGGGGGAGGACTAAACAGGTACTATGAGAACAGAATGAAGGCAGCCCGGGATCTTTTCTTCAGAGGGAAGGTGGACTACCTTTTGGTGAGCGGGGATAATGCCCTCATTGAATATAATGAGCCTATGAGGATGAAAAAATCCCTTGTGAAGCTGGGAGTACCCCAGGAGAAGATATACCTGGACTATGCAGGTTTCAGAACTCTGGATTCAGTGGTAAGAGCAAGGGAGGTATTCGGCCTGGAAAAGTTTACCGTTATCTCTCAGGAGTTTCACAATGAAAGAGCCATCTATATAGGTGAGAAATTTGGTATAGATATAGTGGCCTATAACGCTAAAAATCCAAATAAAACTAGGATAAAAAGAAGAGAGATTCTGGCAAGGGTAAAGGCCTGTCTGGATGTAAGTATCTTAAATACACAGCCCAAGTTCCTCGGTGACAGGATATATATAGGAGAGGACGAGAACAACTAAAGTTATAAGGAGGAGTTATGAATTTTAATCTTAATCTGCCAACAAGGGTATACTTCGGACAGGGCTCCATAAAAAACATGGAAGGTGAGCTGAAGGATTACAGGAAGGTAATGCTCCTTTACGGAGGGGGAAGTATTAAAAGAAATGGTCTCTATGATGAAGTGTTTGAGCTTCTAAAGAGGGGTGGTAAGGAGTTTGTGGAGTTTGGAGGGATAGAACCCAACCCAAGGTACAGAAGTATCCTGGCCGCTAGTGAGGTGTGTGTGGCAGAGGGAGTGGATCTCATCCTGGCTGTAGGGGGAGGAAGTGTAATAGATGCTGCCAAAGCAGTAGCCCTCAGATCCCGTCATATGGAGATAGATTTCTGGGACCTTATGAGAAATCCCAGATACCTGGAGGGAGCCATAAGCGTGGGAACCATTCTTACCCTTGCAGCTACTGGAAGTGAAACAAACTGCGGGTTTGTACTTACCAACCTGGAGAGGGAGGAGAAACTGGGGCACGGAAACCCCAATGTATATCCGAAGTTTGCCATAATGGATCCGGAATATACCAAGAGTGTACCGCGGACCCATACAAGAAATGGCATCGTGGATACCATAGCCCACCTTCTGGAGCAGTACTTCACACCTCTGAGCGACCAGGATGTTCTTACCAACCTTATGCTGGAAAGGATAGAGAGGTTAATTAAAAACACAATAACAGTGGGGCTGAAGCTCCTTGCAGACCTAAACAACTACAGCTACCGGGAGGAGCTCATGTACTATGCATATATGGGCCTTAACGGGGAGATAGCAGCTAAGGTGAAGAGGGGAGACTGGGCAAGCCACGGAATAGAGCATGCTCTCAGCGCAGTGTATGATATAGCCCACGGAGCGGGACTCTCTATAGTGTTCCCCCACTGGATGGATTATGTGGTGGAGAGGAAGCCAGAGAGGGTAAAGCGGATGGCGGTAAAAATCTTTGGTGTAGAGGATATGGGAAGCGATCTTGCCACAGCCAGGGAAGGGATAGAAAGGTTCAGGGAGTACCTGAGGAAGATAGAAGCACCCCTTACTCCTCGGGATGAAGGAATTGGTCAGTTGGATATAGATAAGGTGATGCACGCTGCCTTTGCAAGGGATAGTGTTCTGGGACATTATGTAAATCTTGAGAAGGAAGATGTAAAAGCTATCTTTGGAAGTATGAAGTAGCAGAGAGAGCAGGGAGTATTCCCTGCTTTTTTTCTGGAGTTGTTGTTAGGATCAGTTGGTAAAAAGGTTCAAATATATTAATGTTAAAGCAGATTAGGGAGGAAGAGATGAAAAAGTTATTGGTAGGCATTATGGTTATGGTAGCGGCTCTAAGCTTTGCAGAGGAGGTTAAGTTTTCCCAGGAGGAGCTCCTTGGAAGGTTGATGCCCCTGTTAAAGACGGGGAAGACCTATGAGAAGTTTAAGGAGGTAGAGGCCAAGGAAGCTAAGGGGGGAGAGGTAATAGAAACTATAACTTCAGATGGTTTGGAGACAAGAAATACAGCCGAGAAGGGAGATTATATTGTAAGGAATACCACAGATGCCAGGGAGATTTATATATTAAAGAGAGATAAGTTCAGTAAGAGGTATGATTACAAGGGGGACATCGACGGAGAGTGGAAGGTATACAGATCTGTTGGAAGGATAAGAGGAGTCAAAGTAGGAGAAGAGGTTATAGAGAGCTTAGAGGTGGGAGGTGAATTTTACTTTATGGCCCCATGGGGAGAGAAGATGGTAGTTAAGAGGGGGGACTATCTGGTTTCTCCATTGGATTACTCAGAAGTTTACAGGATAGCTGAAAAAGAGTTTTTTGAAACCTATAGAGAGGTAAGATAAAAGGTCAGGGATCTTCCCTGACCTCTTTTAATAGGTGAATCTATTTCTTCCATCTGCCTTTGCTCTATAGAGAAGTCTGTCGGCTTTCTCTAAGAAGGCTGTGGAGTTCATATCTTCAGATATCCTACTGCTGTTTATACCAATGCTTGTTGTAACTTTTCCAAGGGGAGAAGCACTGTGCTCAATATTTCTAAGGGTGAGCTCCTCCTGGAACCTTTCTACTAGGGATATGGCCTCGGTAAGGTTTATATCGTAGAGGATTAGAAGAAACTCCTCTCCTCCGTACCTGCTTATGAGATCTGCACTATCTCTGAAGACACTGGTTAGGAGCTTACCCACACTTTTAAGGATTGCATCTCCCTTGAGGTGGCCATAGTAGTCGTTGTATCTTTTAAAGTAATCCACATCTATCATGATGAGAGTAAGGGTATCGTTGTTCTCCATGGCCCTCTGAAACAATAACTCATACTCTTCATCCAATACCCTTCTTGTAGAAAGGCCGGTGAGGTGATCTACATATGCCAGGTTTTCCAGGATAGCATTTTTACTTTCTATCTCATCTTTCTGGGAACTGACCTCTACCATGAGATTGTTGAAGGCACCGATAACCTCATCTATCTCATTACCAACCTTGGGGTGCTTTAGAAGTCTGTATACCCTCCCATTCTTAACGGATTCAATGTGCGTGTAGAGAGCCATGATGGGATCTACTAGTTTATTATCCACCGTATCCTTAATGAAGATCATCAGCAGAACAAGGATAATAATTGGAAGGAGACCTATGAAGAAACTCAGCATTATGGCATGGGAGATCTCATCCTCTACAATAACCTCTATTACAAAGGCAAGCTTCTTAGGATTCTCAAAGTAGGGAGCGTAGTATGCCCTCCTTCGTTCCCCCAATACTTCAGAGAAATACTCAGACCTCTTAGTAGATTCCAGGACCTTTTCAGTGATCCTTTTTCCTCTCTCTCCCTGGGGGATGTAGAGTTTTAACAGAAGGTTGTTTTTTATCTCCAGTTCAAAGATGTATTCAGGGTCCATGGCTTTTAAGAAGAGGAGGTAACCATTTCCTTTACCCCTTCCATTGTTGTCTAAAATTATATGGGATAGGAAGGTATAGGCCCTTCCATCGAGCTCGATGTAGCCTGCAGCCATCTTAATACGGTTCTTCCCATTTGGCTGAATACTAAAGAAGTGTTTCTTATTCTTGGAGGAGAAGATTCTCTCTATATCCACCTTTGGGGTAGAGGTGCTGGCCAGTTTAGCTTTATCTTTGTTATATATACCTATATAATCCAGCCCATAGTGCTTTAAGCTGCTTTCATCAAAAAGATCCTCCAGAATCTGCTGCCCCTCATGAGAGGGTTTTGGAGGATCTAATATTTCATAGAGAAGATCCCACTGGGCGTTATCCCTTAAGTTCATTAAATGGTAGTCGAACTGCTGGGCAGTTAATGAGACAAGTCTCTTTACGTTGGATTTATGCCTTTCTACGTGAGCCCTATTGATTGCAGGAACAACAAGAAGTATGTGGGAACCCAGATAGGAGGCCAGCATAAGACATATAAAGCCTGAAAAAAGATACTTTATATGGTTAACTATATTCTTTTTCATAAGCAATAAAAACCTCACTAAGTTCATTAAAAACACTTGTAATCGTCTTAAAGTTATATTATATCAAAAGAAAGATTTAATGTAAATGATAGCTTGGGTCGAAACGTTCTCTATTGGTTGGATAGTCTTATTTTAAAGAAAAGGAGGATATGCCTTATAGAAGGATATAATTGTAGTATGGGTCTCTTCAGTAGATATTTAAAGGTTTGTAGATTATCAGAAATAGATATGCAAAAAAATGAAAGTTGAGCTTGTAAACTAAAGGATTCATATGATATTATTTTTTTGAGGTGAGGGATATGAAAAAGGCTGAAATACTTAGTAAACTGAAGCTGGAGGAACTGGCAGGAACTGAATTTGAAGATATAATGGAGATAGTTAAACTGAAGAAGGGGGAAAATATATACTGTGATAGAGCCGATAAGCTCTTTGCACAATACCTTTTAGAGGGACGTGTACAGTATATAATCTATACTCCAGAGGGCGGAGAGTTTTACATAAATATATTTCCAGGTGAGATTAGAGGAATAAACAGATGCTTCTTTAGGAGTATTGAGGAAGAGGCCAAAGCGAATTTTGAAGCTGATCTTTTGGCTAAGGAGGACTCGGTAATAGCAAAGCTTCCCCTTGGAAGGATATTTGAGATGGAGTTTCCCCAGAAGGAAAAGCTACTTCAGAAGATCATAGAGATGATAGTGAGGGAAAACTTTAAACACTCCAGATACCTCTTCTTTAAGAATATCTACTCAGATGAGGAGTTTCTCATAAAGGTTTTGGAGATGTATGATGAGGTAAAGGTTACAACCAAGGAGCTGGCTGAGCTTCTGAATATAAACCTTAGAACCCTTCAGAGGCTTATAAAGAACCTGGATGATGCAGGAATCATTTCCAGGGAAAATAAGATGATATCTATAATTGATCAGGAAAAGTTAGAGGAGTATAAGAGAAAGTTTGAAAAATAGATTGCCATAAGAAAAAGCCTTCCATATAACTGGAAGGCTTTTTAAATTACTTTGTGTTTTTCTGACGAAGCTGTCCACATGCCCCGTCGATATCTGTTCCCTTCTCTCTTCTAAGGGTTACATTTACCTTTCTTTCAGTCTGCAGATAGTCGAAGAAAGCTCTTATCTTCTCATCACTTGGTCTCTTGTGGATGTTGTCCGATACAGGATTGTATGGGATGAGGTTTAGTACGTGATCAAATGAGTGCATGAAATCAGCCAGGATATCAGCATCTCTCTTAGTGATATTGAAATCATCGATAAGGATATACTCAAATGAGATTCTTCTCTTAGTTTCCTTCTGGTAGTTTTGAAGGGTGTTGTATAGATCCTCTAGCGGGTACCTCTTGTTGATAGGCATGATGAATGATCTCTTCTCATCTGTAACAGCGTGAAGGGAGATAGCTAACTCAACCTGAGATTTTTCAGCAAGAAGTCTCTCAATTCCCGGAACGATTCCAGAGGTAGAGATAGTTATTCTTCTCTTAGAGATATTTAGTCCCTTCTCATCTGAGATGATATCCACAGCCTTTAATACATTGTCGATATTCAGCATAGGCTCACCCATACCCATGAATACGATGTTGTTGATTCCTTCATTCTTTTTAAGAAGTCTTCTGTGCACGGTGTATACCTGGTTGATTATCTCATTAACATTAAGGTTTCTCTGGAACCCATCGATTCCTGTGGCACAGAAATCACACTTTAGGGCACATCCAACCTGAGATGAGATGCACAGAGTATTTCTGTCCCTATGCTTTAGAAGAACAGTCTCTATTGAGTGTCCGTCAGCCAGTCCAAAGAGGAACTTTTCAGTACCGTCCTTCTTTGAAACCTGGTGCTTTAATAGGTTAAGGAATGGGATATAAGTATTTTCAATAAGCTTCTCCCTGTCCTTCTTTGATATATTTGTCATATCGTTTATGTCTCTAATCTGCTTCTCGTGAAGCCAGCTGAATACCTGCTTGGCATTAAATTTCTTCATCCCCATTGAAACCAGAAGCTCTTCCAGCTCCTTCAGGTTAAGATTTAATAGATTTATCTGATTTTCCATTATTACCTCCTAATAAATACCCACACGACCTCAACTCAGTAGTTAAGGTTATTCAAAAGGGATAAGGAACCCCTTTTCTGTGAAGTCATACAAGGTATATAGTATCATAATTGCAAAAAACTTACAACTATTTAAGGAACTCTGTCAGTGTGGAGATGATCTCTTCTGAACCGAGGTCTCCCTTGAAACTTCCACGGATCTGGTTTCCTCCTCCCTTTACACCGAACCTGTCTCTGAGAGCACCTATAAACTCTTTACAGTCGATGAGCTTGGATATGAGGGTGAACTGTCCCTCACTTCCAAAGATAAGGATGTAGTTCTCCTCATCTATAAACCTGCTGAGGGAGTTTGCCACACTGTCGTTTTCGGGATAGAAGATAACCTTTTTACCCTCTAATTCCACAGCCTCTCTCATGAGGTCCTTAGAAAGGAGCTCTGCATACTGGATAGAGAAGTTTTTCAGTTTGGATTCAACTTCCTTTTTATCCCTTAAAGTATTTTCAATGAATCCCAGGATCTCATGGTCCTTGGAACTGAAGAGTTTATTTGCTTCCCTGATGATGGTGTTCTTTTTTTTGTAGTCCTCTATAGCCCTTTCTCCGCAGAGGAAGTAGAATCTGGTATAGTTACCCTTTACCCTCTCCCAGCTTATAAACTTAAAGAGCTGGATCTCCCTTGTGTTCTCCACATGGAATCCACCGCAGGCACATACATCCACTCCCGGGATCTCTATAAACCTGATATCCCCTACAATCTTATCTGATATCTCCTTACGGAGCTCCTCCCTCTTCTCAGCTTCACCACGGCTAAGGGTAAAGACGGCTACATCTATCCCCTCTCTTATGGATCTGTTAACTTCCCTCTCCATGGCCTCAATCATCTCCAGGGAGATATCTGCTGAGTCCAGATCTACAGTGGTATACTCCTCAGCCATCCTGAACCCCACATTCTTTAAACCGTAATCTCTGAAGGCGATCCCTGAGAAGAGGTGCTCCCCGGTATGCTGCACCGCTATATCCACCTGCCTATCCCTGTCTATGGAATACTCATACTCTCCCAGGGAAAGCTCCTTGTCGACTAAAATGGAATCCTTCTTAACCTCTACCACCTGGGCACAGCCGATACTTCCCCTGTCTCCCAGCTGTCCACCCTTACCGTCTGGATAGTAGGTTTCTCCCTCTATATAATCCACCCTTATTTCATAGGTCTTCTTACTTTTCTTGCATTCATCTACTCTTAGTTTCAATCCCTCATCCTCCTGTACTTTTAGTAGTATTGTAATAGAAAAGCAGTCCCTCAATCAAGGGAAAGTTTATTTAAAGGAGGAAAAGGGAAGGTGAAGAGGGGTCATAGTGTTGGATAAATAGTGAGGAAGATGATAGAATAGTGCTGAAGAGATAATGAGGAAGGGAGATATGAATGAAGGAACTATTTAAGCTATCGGAGGAAGCCATAGAGCACCTGAAGAGGTGTGAGAGGATGGCTGATATTGTGGAGCACCTGGGGGAGATAGAGGAGAGGGAGATAGTAACGGACCCCTTTATGGGGATGGTCTACAACATTATCTACCAGCAGGTATCCTTTGCAGCGGGGAATGCCATATGGAGAAGGTGGATGGAGAGGTACAGGTGTGCAACTCCAGAAAGCATGGTAGACGCTAATGAAGATCATATGAGGGAATGCGGTCTCTCCAAGTCCAAGGTATCCTATATAAAGAACCTTGCCAGGGCGGCTTTAGAGGATTCCAGGCTTGGAGACAGAGATAAGCTTTACCATATGACAGATGATGAGATCTTGGCACTCTATACCAAAATAAAGGGAATAGGTCCCTGGTCGGTAAAGATGTTCCTCATATTTACCATGGGAAGAAGTGACATAAGGAGCTATGGAGACCTGGCCCTGAGAAGAGGGGTGGAGTGGCTCTTTGGGGAGAGTGATATTACAGAGAAGAGGTATCTGGAGCTCACAGAGGAATACTCTCCCTATAACACTGCAGCTACCTTCTACTTCTGGGAGCTTACACTGCAGAAGATGGTGAAGGAGACGAGGGATTACACCCAGTGGAGGGAAGGACTCCAGGTGAAAGGAGAGGAAGGATGTTAATAGATATAACCCAGGAAACAAAGATAGGAAAGGTTTACAGAACGGGATCGCCGGCACTGGATGTGAGGGAGGTAGTGTGTAACAGGGGGGAGAGATCGGAGTATACAACCATCGAGTACAGTGTGGCCACCCACAATATGGGAACCCATATAGATGTAATGGGTGTAGGGTTAGAGCTTCCCCTGGAGAGGTTAATAGGAAGGGGAGTGAAGTTTGATGTCTCCAATATTACAGATCGACCAGTGGAGGTAGAGGATATAGATCTTTCCATTATAGAGGGAGGAGAGTATGTCTTCTTTCAGACAAACTGGGACAGGTACCTCATGGATGAGAGGTACAATGAGCATCCGGAGATCTCTGTAGCCCTTGCTGAGAGGTTGGCATCCATGGATATCAACATGGTGGGGATAGATGCCCTTGGACTTGGAAGGGGAAGAAATCACGGAACTATCGACAGGCTGCTGGGAAAGGCGGAAAAATATGCCATAGAAAACCTGTGCAACCTGGATAAGATCCCTCAAAAAGGATTTAAAGTTTACTGTCTTCCCACAAAGATAGAGGGACTGGATGCCCTCCCAACGAGAATACTTATTGAATATTAGTACCTGCCTCTAGAGGCAGGTATTTTTAAAATATAGATTATTATCATGGATAAAAATCCAATGCACAAGATTTAGAAGGGTGGAGCCTCACGCTCCTTTTAAGCAGATCTTAAAGTATATTAGATAGTTGTAAGTTGTAGCTCCTTCAAGAAAGGTATAAAATAAATAGATTGCTTGAAAGGAGATGTTTAGATGATTAAGAGGATAGTATTGTTTTTGATGGTGGGGCTAATACTCACAGGTTGCAGAGGCAAGGGAAAGCAGGAATTTAAGGATGAGAGGTTTCTCTTTGGGACATATATAAGTATCACAGTATTTCATGAGGACGCCAGAGAGGCCAGGGAGGCCATGGAAGCAGCTTTTGCTGAGATGGCTAGGATAGACAAGAAGTTCAACTCCCACTGGAAGGGAAGTATAATAGATCAGTTGAATAATGATCCCCAGGAGGGAGTGGAGCTGGACGATGAGGGGTTAATGCTTTTTGATGAGGTCAGAAGGATCTATGAACTGACTCATGGAAAGTTTGATATAACTGTAGAACCCCTTATTCAGCTATGGGGATTTGGTGAGGAAGATCCCAAGATGCCAACAGATGCGGAGATAGAGGAGGCCATAGGTAAGATAGACTTTAATCTTGTGGAGATAGAGGGAAGGAGGATATCACTAAAGGAACCTCTGGAGGAGATAGATACAGGGGCCTTTCTAAAGGGATATGCCACAGCAAGGGCCAAGGTGGCTATAGAGGAAGCTGGTGTGGAAAGCGCCTTCATTACAACTATATCCAGTATGGAAACTCTGGGGCCTAAGGCAGAGGGGCCTTGGAGGATAGGTATACAGGACCCCAACAACTCAAGGGAGATCCTTGATGTTGTAAGACTTGACGGACAGGCCATGGGGATCTCTGGAGACTACCAGACATTTGTGGAGATAGAGGGAAGGAGATACCACCATATACTGGATCCCCATACGGGATACCCTGTAGAGGACAGAAAGCTTGTTGCGGTTATCTGTAGGGATGCTCTCCTAGGGGACCTCTACTCTACGGCCTTCTTTCTAATGGAGATAGAGGATGTTCTTGAGTATGTAGAGGAGAGGGAGAATCTGGATGTATATATAGTAGATGCAGATGACAGGAGAATCATGTCATCAGGTTTTTCCAACTACATAGAAAATTAAAAAAGAATGGCTCATGCCATTCTTTTTTAATAGACTCTATTTTAACTGGTTGAGGACATCCTTCATCTGAACCACTGCTCTTTCATAGGCGGGATCTATGGTGTCGAAGTCGATAAAATCCTCCAACTCGATATCCAGCTCCTCCCCTATGATCTCCTTTGCTTTTTCCTCATAGAAGACGAACTCCTGAACTCCAGATCCATGGTGGACATCCAGTGCCACCACCGATTCGATGTGATAGCATATCTCATCGTGGGTAAGAAACTCCGGCCTTACTCTTTTATGGTAAAACTTTTTCTCTATATGGTATTCCTCTATTTCCTCAATAAAACTTTGAACTCTTTCTAGCATATCTCTACCTCCCTGCTTTCAGGTAGATTTTACCACAACTCAATATTTTTTACAACATAAGTCAGGAATTGTTGGAGTAAAATTTTAATAAAAAAGAAGACAGCCTGAAAGCTGCCTATATCTTTTTATTATATCCTGACTTTACTCATTTCTCAGGGCATCGATTGGATTCATAAGGGATGCTTTCCTTGCAGGATACACCCCGAAGATGAGACCGATTCCCGTAGAGATAACCAGGGATATAATCACTATATCCAGGGATATAATAGGATCGATATCGATGAAGGTGCCTATTACCTCAGCCATAAAGTGTCCCAGGGCAACCCCGAGAACTCCCCCGGTTAGGGAGAGAACGATGGCCTCTGTAAGAAACTGCATGAGGATATGGATATTTTTAGCCCCTATTGCCTTTCTGATTCCGATCTCTCTTATCCTCTCGGTGACACTGACAAGCATAATATTCATGACCCCTATTCCCCCTACAAAAAGGGAGATAGAAGCCACAAAGGTGACGAAGAGGCTCAGAGTAGAGAGGATCTCCCTGAAGGAGCTTCCCCTGGCTACCCTTTCCTCATACTCATATATCCCCTGGGAATTTCTTTCCTCCAGGAGGGAGATAGCCTCTCCCAAAACTTTCTGTGCCTCCAGAGGATTCTCTGGTTTTATGAGGATACCGCTGTATTCGTCCTCTCCAGTAACTCTTCCTAGGAGGGGAACGGATATCCTTCCATAGGCGGGAAGCCACCTGGCAAGCCCAGCTTCAGAGAGCCCCGCTTCAGGGTGTTCAAAGATCCCCACCAGAATGAACTCCCTGACAACCTTTAATCTACGAAACTCCACCCTTACGCTTTCCCCTATGGGGGAGGAAAGGTGGGGAAAAAGTCTTCCAGCTGTAACGTGGTCCATAACCATGACGGGGATCTTATTTTCAGCTTCACTCCTCAATATAGGCCTTCCAGCGATATAGTTTATCTCCTCGATTATCTCGAAGTCGATGTCAGTGCCGTAGATAGCCCCTCTGAGATCCCTTTTGTTTTCTCCTTTAAAGTTGACTCTTTCAAATACCCTGGGAGCCACCGCCTCTATCTCTATTCCACTTTCCTTTAGGAGCTTAACATCGCTTCCCTCCAGCTCGTGGATAGACCTATAGCTGTCCGCCTCATTGTCTACCTTTATCTCATACACTCCAAATCCGCTCTTGGCAAGGCTTCCAGTGATCTTCCTCTCTCCCCCCTTACCGATTCCAGACATGGCGATAACAGAGGAGATCCCTATG
The DNA here is from genome assembly GCA_964430145.1 of uncultured Fusobacteriaceae bacterium. Lineage (GTDB taxonomy): Bacteria > Fusobacteriota > Fusobacteriia > Fusobacteriales > Fusobacteriaceae > Propionigenium. The sequence continues at coordinate 27,847 of CAYSGC010000008.1, forward strand.
ATTATCCCAAGCATGGTGAGGAAGGAACGCATCTTATTGCCCCGAAGGCACTGGATTGCTCCCTTAAATATCTCTATAAAATTCATGGTCCACTACCTCGTCCTTCACAAGTTTTCCGTCCTTAAAACGGATTATCCTCTTACAGTGCTGTCCCACACTCTCCTCATGGGTTACCATAATTATTGTAGCCCCCTCACCATTGAGCTTTTTAAAGATCTCAAGGACCTCCTCCTCAGATTTAGAGTCCAGATTCCCTGTAGGTTCATCTGCCATGATAATGTCGGGCTGGCCCGCCAGTGCTCTGGCGATGGCCACCCTCTGCCTCTGTCCGCCGCTTATCTCGTTGGGGTGGTGCTCAGCCCTGTTTCCTATTCCCACGCTCTCCAGGGCTTCCATAGCTCTCTTTTTTCTCTCCTTGGCATGGACTCCTGCATAGGTAAGGGGAAGGGCTACATTCTCCCAGGCCTTGAGCTTGGGAAGGAGGTTGAAGGATTGAAATACAAAGCCTATCTTCCTGTTTCTGATCTCAGCCAGCTGGTCATCGGTGAGCTCCTTGATATTTGTTCCTGAAAGATGGTACTCTCCCCTGGTGAGTGAGTCCAGGCATCCCAGGATATTCATCATAGTTGACTTTCCGCTTCCGCTGGGACCCATTATGGCAACAAACTCCCCCTCTCTTATTCCGAGGTTTATTCCGTCCAGAGCTTTGAGAACGATATCCCCTCCGCTGTTGTATACCTTCTCAACTTCCCTCAGGGAGATTACCCTTTTTCTCTCACTGTATCTCACGACCTTCTACCTCCCCCCTGGGGCTCCCTTCTGTTGTCGTTATTTATTCTGATATGGACTCCCTCGGTGATACTATTATCGGGGTCAATAACCACCCTTTTACCTACATCCAGTCCCACCACCTCAATAAGCCTTCCGCTGCTGGCTCCAGTCTTCACAGGAAGCTTCCTGGCACTGCCATCTTCATCCACTGTAACGATATATTCCTTCCCATCAACCTCCAATAGAGCAGTCCTTGGAACGGCCACTGTATCCTCGGTGGAGGAGATAACGATACCGACCTTGGAATTGAATCCAGGCCTCACTCCCCTAGGAAGGTCCTTCACTCCTATCTCCACCTCTACATAGGCTTCAGTGGTATTGGCTGAGGAGGAGTCATTCTTGGAAGTAGTAGCTGTAGAGAGGGTGGATATCTTGGTTACCTCCCCTGTAAACTCCTGGGAGTAGGCGTCCAGCCTAACAACAGCTCTCTGACCTACCTCTACTCCCTCTATGCTGTATTCAGGGACCTCAGCTACAATAAGGATATCTGAGAGGTTTGCCATCTCAAATAACTCCACCTCGGTATTAACCCTGTAGTTCTCCTCGGCGATCATGGAGATAATGGTTCCGTCAAAGGGACTTTTTATATTGTCCAGCATCTTAGCCAGCTCCTCCTCATAGTCCTCTATATTAATGAGGCTGGTCTCTATATCAAACTGTATATTTTCCATATCCACCCTGGACATACCCCCGGCACCATGAAGCTCCCTGGCGTTTACCAGATCCCTCTCGAGCCTCCTTAACTTTATCTCCTCCTTTCTCAGCTCCCTTGTGAGTTTGTTCTTATCCTCGGGATCGAAGGTCATTATGATCTCTCCCTCCCTTACATAGTCTCCCTCCTTGTAGATAACGTCATCTACCTTCAGGGCTCTGTCGGCATATACCAGCTTGGTGTCCCTTGCTTCCACCACTCCGTCTACCTCTATGATCTTTTCAAACCTCTCCCTCTGGGTAGTGTAAACCCTGTAGGATCTCTCAGCCTCCTTGGCCTTTACGATCCTCCTGTTGATCATCCATCCTCCTGCAAGGATCAGCAACAGTGCTCCCCCAGCTATATATCTCTTCAAATCATTCACCGCCTTTAATTTTTATACTTGATCTCATAGATGAGGGCATCCAACTCATTGGATTTTTTTTCCAGGGCAATGGAGGTGTCCACATAGTCGTCATACTTCTCCACATAGTCGATATAGGACTTTGTTCCCTGCTCATACATGAGCTTATAGATATTGTACTTCATCTCATCTACCTCCTGCTGTCTTGTGAGGTTGTCCCTCTCCCTCACAAGGGAGTTGTATCTGTTCTCATAGTCCCTTCTGATTCCTGCAACCTCTCCGGCCTTCTTATCATACTCCACACCCAGTCTCTCCTTCTCCACAAGGAAGAGCTCAGAGGTGTCGTCATACTCAAAGAGGGTCTTGTTCAGCTCCAGGGATAGGAGCCATCCGTCGCTTACAGTGTCCCAGTAACTTCCTGCGTTGATGTCGGGCCACCTGTTCTCATACCTGGAGTAGGTGTAGTTCTCCTTGGCCTGCTCCCTCTGAAGAACTATGTTTTCCAGGTCTCTTTCTCCAATACTATTAATATATGTCGGTGATAGGGATACCTCCATCCTCTGGATCTCCCTTTCTCCCAGATTTATTCTGAAATTTTCATGGAAATCTTCCCTTATCTTTTCCAGATCCTCCTCCAGCTGCCTGATCTCATTTCGGGCATTGACAACCCTCACCTGGGAATACCTGTAGTCCACCTCTGTTCCCGTACCAACTTCATAGTGCTTTTTTATGGCTTCATATTCGGATTCCAGTCCCGGAAGGAGATCATTCTTCAGCTTCAGCTCCAGCAGGGTATCCATATAGATCCTGTAGAGGCCTATTACCCCCACTATATCCTCCTCCAGTCTTTCTTTTTCCAAATTGAGACGGTACTCCCTCTCATATTGGAAGACGGTGTTACGGTAGCTTCTCTCACTGTAAAATATATCCTTGAGGTTCTTCTCTACCCCCACAAGCTCCCTCTCGGTCCTCCCGTCCTCGTGGTTATAGCTTCCCTGATACTTAAAGATATCGTATTTAGTAGTAAGGCTGGAGTCAAACTCCCTTCCGCTACTGTCATCAAAATAGCTGCTCTCACCACTTAGCTCTATACCATCCATGTCTATGAGGTTGATCTTTTTCTCCTCGATATCCAGGCCCTTTATCTCCAGCTCTCTGAACTTCCTTGAGTATCCCCCTGATTCCAGCTCAAAGATGAGGTCATCCAGGGTCACTGCAAAAATATTCATAGAGCAGGAGACAAGAAAAAACAATGCTAACTTCTTCATAGGTGTCTCCACTCCTTTTTATGCTTATCTATCCACTATATCACATTTTAAAGTGGAAAT
>CAYSGC010000009.1:0-4761 GCA_964430145.1 uncultured Fusobacteriaceae bacterium
CCTGCAATTATTGTATCGTCATATACCTTTCTTATCTTCTTGGCTGTATTTTTAAAGACCGTTTCCCCCAGGGTAACCTGACCGTCTCCAGCCATAGCCACCTGGCCATCTCTCTTAACAGCTATTATAGTTGTTGCTTTAAATTGATTCATCCTTATCACCCCAGTTTCCATATCCCTTTAGTATTTTAGGTTTCCCCACCATCTCCTCATAGACCCTTGTGCTTTCTATGCTTACATGTCCCATGAGCTCCTGAAGGTACAGGATCTCCATTCCATGCTCCATCATATATACACCAAAAGTATGCCTGAAGGTGTGGGGGCTTATCTCCTTCTCTATTCCTGCTCTCTTTACATATCTGTCTATTATCCTTCTGAGAGATCTGTCACTCAACCTGGTTCCCGATCCGTTCACAAAGAGGATATCAGGGGTATACTTCCCCCTATACTTTTCCTTCTTGGCCTCTATATACCTGATATAGTACTCCCTGGCCCTCTCGCTGAAAAACACCATCCTGGGCTGCTTCCCGCTGGCCACCTTGAGCTGTCTCCTCTCCAGATCGAAGAGATTTTCACTTAAAGCCAGAAGTTCATTGGCCCTTATCCCGCTTGAGTAGAGGAGCTCCACTATAAGCCTGTCCCTGAGACCATTGGCCTTCTTGGTATCTATTACCTCCCTCAGAGCCTTTACCTCAGCCAAGGTCAGTATCTCAGGCTGCTTTGCATGAAAGGAGGGGCCAGTTAGAAGGAGGGTTGGGTTTTTCTCTATTACCCCCTGCCCCTTGAGATATTTAAAGAATCCCCTGAGGGACGAAAGCTTCCTGTTAAGGGACCTCTTTCCGATATTCTCCCTCTGAAGCTCCATAAGAAATCCCCTGAGCATCATCTCATCTATCTCTTCCGGGGCTATATCCCTTCCCAGTCCCTCCAGGTACTCCCTTAGCTGACCGAGATCCCTCTTGAAGGATTTTATGGTATTTATGCTCTTACCCTGACCAAACTCCTCATAGTATATGAAGTCCTTTATGAGTTTTAAAAGTTGTCCCCCCATAGATCCACACCTCGTAATCTTCCAATCTGTAATTAATTTAATTCCTTCAGCTTTTCATCCAGGTATTCAAGGGCTATCTCAGCTACTTTGCTGTATCTCTCCCTCTTATCCCTTATCCTCTTACCCTCAAGGGATCTTACGATTCCAAAGTTAGGTCCCATAGGCTGGAAATCCTTCTTCTCCTCGGTAATATACTTGATTATTGCTCCAGTTGGGCTTCTGTCGTCCAGTACAAATGGCGCCTTTCCTTCAAGCTTGTTGGCAATATTTATAGCTGCCATCATTCCTGTAGCCATTGCAACAACATATCCTTCTCCACCAGTTATCTGACCTGCAAAGTAGGTATCTTCATGAGATTTTAAGTTAAGAGTAGGGTTTAATACCTTTGTTGAGTTAATAAATGTATTTCTGTGCATTACTCCCAGTCTGATGAATTCTGCATTTTCTAAACCTGGGATCATACTAAATACTCTCTTCTGCTCTCCCCATTTAAGGTTTGTCTGGAACCCTACAAGGTTGTATAGTTTTCCTTCCTTGTCATCCTGTCTCAGCTGAACCACTGCATAGTCCTTTACTCCCTCTGGAAGTCTTGGATTGGTAAGTCCCTTTGGCTTTAGCGGTCCAAAGAGAAGGGTCTTTTCCCCTCTGCTTGCCATCTTTTCCACAGGCATACAGGCTTCAAATAATTTTTCCTCTTCAAACTTCTTTAAGGGAATAGTTTCAGCATTGATCAGCTCGTGGTAGAAGTTTTCATACTCCTCCTTGGTCATAGGACAGTTGATATACTCTCCATCTCCCTTGTCGTATCTCGACTGGTAGTACACCTTATCCTGGTCTATGGATTCCAGAGTTACTATTGGAGCTGCTGCATCGTAGAAGTACAGGTGCTCGTCCTTAGTTAACTTTTTAATATCTTCTGCCAGAGCAGCTGATGCCAGGGGTCCGCTGGCCACTAATACAATACCTTCTCTTGGTACTTCCTTTAATTCCTCTCTTATTATCTCAATATTTTCTTCCGCTTCCAGTATCTCGGTTACCCTTCTGGAAAATCCCTCTCTGTCAACTGCCAGAGCTTGTCCTGCAGGTACTTTAGTTTCATCTGCTATCCTTACCAGTAGAGAACCCATTCTCCTCAACTCTTCCTTCATAAGCCCTGAAGCATTTGATACAGCATTTCCACCCAATGAATTACTGCAAACTAACTCAGCAAAATCATTTGTTGTATGAGCTTCTGTTTTAACACTTGGTCTCATCTCATAGAGCTTTACCTTTATTCCTCTCTTAGCCAGCTGATATGCTGCTTCACTTCCAGCAAGACCGGCTCCGATTACTACTACTTCTTTCTTCATCTCTATCTCCTTCTATACTCCTGCCCGGCAAGCAGGAACCTCAAACTAATTTATTCTCCACAATATCTTACTTGGCTAACTACCCAATATAAAATTTCAACATCTAATTATACATTATTTTACAAATTATAGGAAGTTTTCGCTTATTTTATTTCAATCTTCCCGGCTTAACTGCTTCTTAATGAACTTTTAACTCATAGTTAATCATATAAAGGGAATCGTAATTATCTTTTATTTTCAAGGAATTGTATAATTTAAAAATAAAATAACTTTTAATCTATAAGGAGTTGATTACTATGAGGATCGACCAATATATAACAGGCATAGAAGAAAAATTCCCTGCCAAAGTATCCAGGATAACTTCAGAGGAAGATATATTCTATCTCAAGAGAAATATTGAAAAGAAAGTGGCGGCAAAGAAAGCTATGAATATCCTGCAGAAGTTGTTTGCTGACATACTAAGGATTAAGACCCTTGCCCCCACTGCAAATACAGAGCAGCACTCCACCCATGAGGCAGATAAGATCTCTTCACTGAGAGAGGTGGGACTTAGGGTTCCAAAGATCCACTACAGCTGTAAGGAATACTTTATCATGGAGGACTGTGGACAGAGACTGAAGGATATCTTAAAGATGGAGGGTGTGGATAAGACACTCTACCTGGGGGAAGCCATAAAATCTCTTTCCCTCCTCCACAACCACGGGTTCGCCCATGGAGGATCCCAGATCCGTAACTTTACAGTTAAGGATGGGGGGGTCTATATGATCGACTTTGAGGAAAGGATACAGAAAAAATATCTTTCAGCTATCCAGTTTAGAGATGTCCTGGTCTTTCTTATCTCCATTGCAAGCCTCAGAGCAAGGGATATAGATTACTATGAGATCCTGAAGGTCTATGAGGAGCACTCCACATCCAAGGACAGCATCTTAAAGAGGACAATAAAGCTTACCGATAGGTTGGACTTTCTGGGAAGGTTATCCAGAAGCAGGATCTCCAACCTTTTTGGGAAGGACCTGTTGTTCATCTCCTATCTTATCGATGATCTTTCCTCCATTAAAAGAGCCTAGGGTTAAAAAACCCCAGGCTCTCTTTACTTCTTTTTAGGAAGTTTTCTCATGTTTTTGCACTTTTCATTGGAGCAGGCAAGGAACTTCCCCCATCTTCCTTCCTTCACTACAAAGGGATTTCCACACTTTTCGCATGGTCCTGCTTCCTCTACCAGCCTCTTATTCTCCTCGAGGTCCCTGTCTATATATTTCTTTACTACGACAAGTCCGTCCCTCTCCTCTAGCTTCTCTTCCTTGGCCAGCTTTTTAAGCTCTGGATTCAGTTTTATCCTCACCTCATCCTGCTTATAGTCCTCACTCTCAAGGTAATGTCCATACCTTCCGGGCTTCAGGTAGATCCTTGCTCCCTTATCGGTAACCATGTCCGTAGGTTTACCCTTGGCTATGGCAAGGGCTGTCTCCGTTATAGCCTTCATTGGCATAATTCCGTTTACTTCCTGGATCTCGTCCTCAGCCAGCATCTTCTTGATGCTTGCCGGTAGGGGTATCCTTATTCCGTCCTCCTTGAAGTTTTCACTCTCAAGGTAGCTTCCAAAGGGACCGAGCTTCAGAAGAAGTTTTGCCCCGTTGTCAGCTACCATGTCTGTAAGCTGTCCACGCTTCTTCTTCTCCCTTACCTCTACTACATCCCTCACTATTATCTTTCCTGCTTCCAGCTGCTCCTTGGAAAGTTCGATCCCCTTAAGAGAGTACTTCTCCTCACAGGATTCATCCTCACACATAAGGTATCTTCCAAACCTTCCGCTCTTCATTATCATTATCCCGCTTCCGCAAGGGCACGGCACGTCCGATTCAATTCTTCTGTTCTCAATCTCCTCTACCTTCTTCTGGAAGGCCGTTAGGTATTTGGAAAGGTCCTCGTAGAAGTCTCCCAAGACCTTCTTCCACTCTACCTCTCCCTCCTCTACAAGGTCCAGCTTATTCTCCATCTCTGCAGTGAACTTTACATTCATTATATGAGGGAAGTTTTTCTCCAGCTCCTCCTTTACCTCATATCCCAAAGGTGTGGGAATGAAGGACTTTCCTGAAAGCTCCACATACTCCCTCTTTTTGAGGGTCTCGATGATGGAAGCATAAGTAGATGGTCTCCCGATACCGTCGGATTCCAGCTTCTTTACTATGGAGGATTCCGTCAGTCTTGCTGGCGGCTTGGTTATCCCATCCTTAATAAGGAGCTTTTCAAGGGGCATGATATCCCCCTCCTGGATGTTAGGGAAGTCCACCGTCTTAATCTCTCCCTCTCCCTTAAACACCTTGTAGTAACCTTCAAAGGTTATCTTGTTGGCCGTTCCTCT
>CAYSGC010000009.1:4861-30995 GCA_964430145.1 uncultured Fusobacteriaceae bacterium
TATGAAGTTCTTGGCAGCTTCCCTGGCCTCATTGGAGATCCTTGTGGAATCTGTTCTCATATAGGTAATCAGACCCTTGAGGGTCCCGTCTATATTCTGACCTTCATAGAGGGACTGAGCCACCCTCATGGTCTTGGATGCTGAAAATCCAAGGTAGGAGGATGCCAGCTGCTGAAGGGTACTTGTCTTCAGTGGCAGTGGGGGCTTCTTGCTTTTGTCGGTGATCTTGGCGCTTACTACCTTCAGATCCTTTCCTGCAAGCTCCCTCTCCAGTTCCCTTACTACCTTCTCGTCAAAGATCCTGTCCACCTTTTCTCCCTCTATCTTATAGAGCTTGAGGTTTATGTCATCTCTGAACTCCCCATTTACCTCCCAGTAATTCTCCGGTACAAAAGCTGCTATGGTATCCTCAAGATCACAGATCAGCTTAAGGGCCACCGATTGTACCCTTCCTGCACTGGTATTGGAGGATATTATCTTCCACAGAAGTGGACTTATGGAGTATCCCACCAGTCTGTCCAGAATTCTTCTGGCCTGCTGGGCGTCTACCTTGTTTATATCTACTTTTCTAGGATGACTTACAGCCTCCTTTATGGCTGTCTTTGTGATCTCGTTAAACTCTATTCTGTTGAGATCATCCTCTGGAAGCTTCAGTATATGGGCTATGTGCCATGCAATAGCCTCTCCCTCTCTATCCGGGTCGGAAGCCAGGAATATCTTGTCAGACTTCTTTGCCAGAGCTCTCAGGTTTTTAGTTACCTCTCCCTTTCCCTTTATTGTAGAGTAGGATGGTTCAAAGTTATTTTCCACATCCACTCCCAATTTACTCTTTGGAAGGTCTCTTATATGTCCAAAGGAAGCTGTTACTGCATAGTTTCTTCCCAACATCTTCTCGATCGTTTTCGCCTTAGCAGGTGACTCCACTATGACTAGGTGTTTTTTCTTTGTTACTTTCTTTTTCTTGGTTGGTGTTTTCTTTTCTTCCGTCGCCAAGGTCTTTCACCTCTATTCTTTATTTACACATCCGTGTATTTATTTTGAAGGCCAAAGCCCTCCTATCGCAATTTCTTTTTCAAAAATATAGCTTTTCTCCCTAAAAAAACTCAATGGATACAATTATAATAAATAAATTTAAAAAAATCAAGGATGGTTAACTAAGACCTTCCTTCTGTACTTCCCTCCTGGGGCTCCGCAGATGAGTCCCTTCAGCTCCAATTCCATGAGGTAAGCCAGCAGTTCTCCTGCTCCGATTTTAGTCTCAACAATAAGCTCATCCAGGTTGGATTCCCTCTTTAATGCCCTGAAAACCCTGGCCTCATCCCCGGTGAGTTTCACCTCTTCCTCGGCATTCTTTTCCACCTGGGACTCCCAGCCATATTCATCCAGTATCTCCTGTCCGCTGACCACAAGCTTTGCCTTACTATCCCTTATAAGATTATTACATCCAAGGGAGGTAGGAGAGAAGATATCCCCGGGAACTGCATAGACATCCCTTCCCTCATCCAGGGCCAGGGAAGCTGTTATAAGGCTCCCGCCTTTTTCCCTGCTCTCTATTACCACAACCCCCATGGAGAGGCCCGCTATTATCCTGTTTCTGGCAGGAAAGTTATAGTGGTTGGGAGGTGTTCCCAGGGGATACTCACTCACAATGGTCCCCTCCCTCTCTATCCTCTCCCAGAGGTCCTTATTTTCTCTGGGGTAGATCACATCCAGTCCGCTCCCAACCACAGCTATGGTCCTTCCACCCTTTGCCAGGGCTTTTTCATGGGCAGCCCCGTCCACTCCAGAAGCCAGGCCGCTGACTACTGCTACCCCTGCTCCTGCAAGCTCTCCTGCTATCTTCTCACATGCGCTCCGCCCGTAAGCAGTCATCCGTCTTGTTCCCACCACTGCGATACTCTTTCTGGGAAACTCTATCCTCCCCTTTATATACAGGAAGACCGGAGGCTGGGATATGTTTTTAAGAAAGAAGGGGTATCTCTCATCTTTAAGAGAGATAACCTCTACCCCCTCCTCCCTTAGTTTATTCACATCCTCTGAGATATCCATACTCCTGGACTCCCTTATCCTCCTCACATCATCCTCTTCAACCCTGTAATATCTGGCCAGGTGAATATCCTCCAGGAGAAATATATCCTCATACCTCTCCAGAGCATTCATAAGTCTCCTCACAACACTGTCTTTCACGCCAGTTACTCTCAGCCTGTACCAGTTATCCATAATATCACCTATCTTTTTAGTTTAGAATACACCTCTACTAGCAGATTCCTTACCTCCTGCGATCCCGGATAGTTGCCGCTTGCTCTTTCCAGAACACTCTTGGCGCTGCTGTATCTCTCCAGGCTCATATACATGTTCGCTATGGCTATATAGACATCTACATTCTTCTTATATTCCAGATATCTTTCCATATCCTTTATTCCCTTTTCCAGATCTCCTGCCAGCTGGTAGGCACTCCCCCTTCCAAGGTAGGCTTCATAGAAGTCTGGGTCCTCGTTGAGCACCCTGGTATAAAGTCCCGCAGATTTCCTGTATTCCCCGAGGAACCTTGTAGTTGTAGCAGCACCAAAGAGGTTTCTTATGTCTCCGTTTCTGTCCTTTAAAAAGACGTTTCTTGCCTTCTCATATAGATCATCTGTAAAGTATCTGTTCCCCAGTTCAAAGACCTTGTTGCTGTCGGAGTAGTCTGTCATCTCCAAGTACCCCTCATATATCTCATAGTATTCCTCCAGGTACTTTCCCTTTCTCCACTGGGACTTGGTCTCATTTTCTATGAGCTTATCCACAGTGAGGATCCTTTCATATACTATCCTCGCATCTCCAGGATACTTATTCTCAGCCTTTTTAGCAGTGGAGTTGGAGGTACTGAGCTCCCCAGCCAGCCTCTCAGCCCTTATAAGATTAATGTATGCCTCTGGATCCTCCTTTTTCTTGATGTATGTTACAAGGTTTTCCTTTCCTGCTGCATAGTTCCCTACCTCTATCTGATACCTGCCCTCATTTAACAGATCCTCTAAATCTTCATTGGCCACAGCCACCTGGAACAGCGACATGATCGCCATTACCACAATAAATTTCTTCATTACATCTTCTCCTTTACTATACTCTTTACCCTTCCTACGGAAAATACAGTTTCTATCTCCCCCTCTAGGGGTATCTCAGAGGAGTCCTTCACTGCCCTCCCCTTATAGGTGGTGATACTGTATCCCATCTGCATTATCTTAGTAGGATCCACTCCGCTGAGTCTCTCCTGCATTACATCCATCCCCTGCTTCTTTTTAGCCAGGTAGTATTCAAAGGCCCTGTCCAGAGCCTCCTCCCTGTCGGTGACCTCTACATTTCTCTCTCTTATATTTTTAAGGTATCCCTTAAGTCCGTAGGACTCCTGCCTTCTCACTAGGTCGTGCTTCTTTCTGTCCAGGTACTTGAGGAGGATGGTCTTCATATACCTCTCCCTGTTCTCGATCTCATCCAGAAGCTTCCTCTTTTCAGGTACTACCTTTTCAGAGGCATGGGTAGGGGTAGAAGCTCTCAGATCAGCCACAAGGTCCGTTAGCAGGAAGTCTATCTCATGTCCCACAGCAGACACAATGGGCTTCTTGGCATTGAAGTAGGCCAGAGCCACCTCCTTCTCGTTGAAGCACCAGAGGTCCTCTATACTCCCTCCCCCTCTACCGGCTATTATAACATCTATCTCCTCTATAGTGTCCAGGGTCTGGATCCCCTTTATTATCTCCTCGCTTGCTCCCTCACCCTGTACCTTGGCAGGGTAGATATAGATATTTATATTGGGAAATCTCAGTTTTGCTGTATTTATTATATCCCTCACAGCTGCCCCGGTTCCAGAGGTAACAATTCCTATAGTCTGGGGAACCTTTGGGAGCTTCTGCTTGTACTTCTCGTCGAAGTATCCTGCTGCTGCCATCTCCCTCTTGTTCTTCTCCAGCTCCTCAAAGAGGGCCCCCATCTGATTCTCCTTCTCTATGTGCCTTACAAGCACCTGGTAGTCTCCCCTCGCTTCATAGAGGGTAACATCTCCAAAGAGCTTGATCACATCCCCCTCCTTGAGGTCCTCGGCTATCCTCTTGTACTTGTAGTTGAAGGCGGCACACTTTACCTGAGCTTTCTTGTCCTTCAGGGTAAAGTAGAGGTGGCCGCTCTTATAGTAGTTTACCCCTGACATCTCACCCTTTAGGAAGAGCTCCTGGAAGTTGTCGTTGCCCTCTAAGTAGCTTTTTACCTCCCTGTTTAACTGGGAGACTGTATATATCTTTTCCTTTTTTTGCATCTCTACCTCCCCAACTTTTATTGAAAGTTGATAAATATCTTTCGTTACTTCTGTCTTGATACAGAAGTAACCAAAAAATCAAGTCTTCAAAATGTCTTCCTTGCTATATTATTAATCTACGACCTTTATGAGCTACAGTCCTCGCTCCCTTTGTTCAACATATTAGCATATCACTGCGGAACTTATTCTGTAAAGTGGTCTAGCTAATTTCTTAGTACAAAGCTAAATCGACCTTCTCAGACAATTAATTTATCCTAGTAAAATTTCTGGAACTATGGGTAACCCTAAAATTGACGCTACTTTATTATAATTTTTAGCAATATCCTTTGTAATTCTAATCCCTTGTTTTGACTTATTAACCAAACTATTAAACTGTGATTCTTCATCCAATAGTTGATCTAATAATCTTCTTAACTTTAAAACCTTCGACTTCTTTTCAGTTTCACTTTCACAATTATTCAATTCTGTAAATTCTTCATCTATTTCATGCAGCTTTTCCTTCATAACTGTATCTCCTAAATCTACCATTTCATTTCTTAACAGATATAAATCATTGGATATTTTTTCAATAACCTCTTTAGAATCAGTATTACAAATATTATTTTGATTAATATTTATTATATTCATCTTTTTCTTTTCTAAAACTAAAAATTTATCTAACATTTCCACTGTTTCTTTTAAACACCTATTTTCAACTTTTTTTACCTCTAAGCTGGATTTCAAATGCCTAATTTGATTTTTTAAATCTATTATTGCTAATTCTTTTTTTAGATCTGGGATATTTGGATTTACGGCTAACTCTATTTGATTTAAATTTTTCTCTTTAATAAATCCTATATATTCTTTAAAATACTTTAGCACTTCATCAATGTTATTCTCTTTATCTATTTTTATAATTAAGCCTTCGTCGTAACTTTCTACTTCTAAACTGACATTCTCATTTTTAAAATTAAACACATACTCTTGAAAATATATTAGGTACTGCTTCAACATTGTTCTAAGCTTTACATCTATTTTTATTTTTTCTTCATATCGATTATCATTATATGAATTTATAACTTTCTCACAGCAGATCTTTGACTTTTCTTCTACTTCTTTTATTGCATTCATTAAATTAAAGTCTACCACTTCTACCTTAAATTTGAAAAAGCCAATTATTTCATCAAAATTTTCATGTACAAAGTTGATTTCTTCAAAATATTCCTGCAGATAATTATCCCATCTTTTTATATAGTTCTCCACTCCATCTTCACTTACTAAAATAATCTCTTTCAAGAAAAATACACACTCTATAAATAGAGAATTCTTTTTTACAAGACTATACCTTAAATCTCCTAACCTTGTATCTTTATTATTATATAATACAAATTCTAACCAACTAGGTAAGTCATTCTCTTTTATAATTTCTTCTACTTCATTTATATCTCTTCCCAAAGCTTCATATATTCCTTCGTCTATTAATGATGTTTCTATTAACTCACCATTCAAATAAACTTCTTTTCGATCTCCCTTTCCTTCTCTTAGTTCAAACATCTCTCCCCCTGATCTTAAATCATCATGTTCTATAACTTTGCCCTCTTCTTTCTGTAACACTCATTTTCATTTCCTCCTAACTTCTCCCCTTTTTAAGGGGGAAGTACACACCCAAGAAGGGGGTATTAAAACTCTTCGCCTTAAATTTCATACCTCAGTTTCTCCTAAGTTAGGGAGAAACCATAGGAAGGATGAGGATTGGTATTCTCCATCTTACACCATATTCTTGTCTTTTTCGTGATATTCTTTCTAAAACCTCTAGATTCACTCTTCCCTCATCTAAATTAATTAAACTTTGTACTTAGATATATACTAGGCTGTCCCACAGAATAAGTTCCGCAGACGACAGTCGAGGACTGTAGCTGATAAAAGCCGTATAGGAATAACCTGCTTATAAAACATTTTAGATGAGGATCAGTTTTCTTTGGTTCGTTTCTTTTGTTGACCAAAAGAAATCAACTATTCTTATAATTCCAATAATAGCTTTTCCAACCTCTTCATCTCGTCCCTCTTCACTATGGCTTCCTCAAAGTTCAGCTCCTCTGAGAGCTTTACTATCTCGCCCTTGAGCTTCACTATCTCCCTCTCTATGTCCTTCTTGGACGTGAATACCCTCTTAGGTCCCACATCGTCCAGGTCTCCCAGGTCCACTCCATAATCCAGGTTGAGAACCTCTTCCGAGATATCTCTCATGATACTCTTCGGGTCAATGCCGTTTTCCTCGTTGTAGGCCAGCTGGTGCTCCCTTCTTCTGTCGGTCTCGCTAATGGCTTCCTTCATGGATTTGGTCATCACATCTGCATAGAGGATGACCCTTCCCTCCAGGTTTCTGGCCGCCCTTCCCATGGTCTGGATGAGGGACCTTCTGCTTCTCAGGAACCCCTCCTTGTCAGCCTCAAGTATTGCCACGAGGGATACCTCTGGTATATCCAGCCCCTCTCTTAAAAGGTTTATCCCCACAAGGACATCGAACTCTCCCTTACGCAGTCCCCTTATTATCTCTATCCTCTCAAGGGTATCTATATCCGAGTGCATATACTTCACCCTCACCCCAAAACCGATATAGTAGTCTGTGAGCTCCTCTGCCATCTTCTTGGTAAGGGTAGTGACCAGGGTCCTCTCCCCCCTTGCGCCTCTGAGCCTTATCTCCTCCAGGAGGTCATCCACCTGGTTAACAGTAGGCCTTATCTCCACTGGAGGATCCACGATACCTGTAGGCCTTACCAGCTGCTCCGCTATCCTGTCTCCGCTTGCCTCTACCTCGTAGTCTCCAGGGGTAGCCGATACATATACCGTCTGGTTGGCTATCTTCCTGAACTCCTCAAATCTCAGGGGTCTGTTGTCCAGGGCCGAGGGGAGTCTGAATCCGTTGTCCACAAGGGTTTCCTTTCGAGACCTGTCCCCGTTATACATCCCCCTTATCTGGGGAACCCCTATGTGGGACTCATCTATGAATATTAAAAAATCTTCCGGGAAGTACTCCAGCAGGGTGTGTGGGGTCTCCCCAGGTCTCTTACCGGCCAGGTACCTGGAGTAGTTCTCTATCCCCTTGCAGTACCCCACCTCCCTTATCATCTCTATGTCATACTCCGTCCTCTGCTTGAGCCTCTGGGCTTCCAGGAGCTTGTTCTCCTCTTCAAACTTCCTTATCTGTACCTTGAGGTCCTCCCTTATTTCAGCCACTATCCGGTCAAGGTCCCCCTCCTCCGTTACATAGTGGGTGGCGGGCATTATCGCCAGCCTCTCTATATTCTTCCTTATCTTCTGCCCAGTTAGGGTGTTTATCTCGGAGATTTCCTCCAGGTCATCCCCCCAGAACTCCAGCCTGTATCCCGTCTCCATATAGGACGGGTAGATGTCTATTACATCCCCCTTCACCCTGAACTTTCCCCTTTCAAAGGCTATGTCGTTTCTTTCATACCTCAGGGACACAAGCCTTGATATGAGCTCCTTCCTCTCTATACCAGTCTGGAGATCGATATATATCCTCATCTTCTTATAGGTTTCAGGGGATCCCAGACCATAGATAGCCGATACAGAGGCCACTATTATTACGTCCTCCCTGTTTATAAGGGCTGCTGTTGCTGCGTTCCTCAGCTTATCTATCTCATCATTTATGGAGGAATCCTTCTCTATATAGGTATCTGTAGAGGGGATGTAGGCCTCCGGCTGATAGTAGTCGTAGTAGGACACAAAGTATTCCACTGCATTCTCCGGAAAGAAAGCCTTAAACTCAGCATATAGCTGGGCTGCAAGGGTTTTGTTGGGAGCCAGTATAAGGGCCGCCCTCCCCGTTTCCTTTATTATATTTGCCATGGTAAAGGTCTTTCCCGATCCCGTTACCCCCAGAAGAACCTGATCCCTGGCTCCTTCCTCTATATTCCTGGAGATCTCCTCTATGGCTCTGGGCTGATCCCCCATTGGTTCATAGTTAGAATGAAGTTTAAACATAGCCTCCTCCTCTTTCACACCTTATTATTTCCGATTATTACTAAGATTTTAACAGATTTATCCCCTCCAAACAAATTATACTTTTCCACTTATTTTTGTAGGAGAAAAGGAAGTTTGTTATATCATCTAACAATACCTTCATAGATTATTTTTTAGGAGGAGAGGTATGAAAGTTTTATCTGGAAGCGAGATGAGAAGTTTGGATGAGAGGTATATGAGGGATTACGGGATCTCCCAGGAGATGCTTATGGAAAATGCAGCTCTGGGAGCCTACTACTTTTTAAGGGATAACAACCTGCTGGACTCCCCCTTTATCTTCTTCTGCGGCCCTGGAAATAACGGGGGAGACGGCCTGGCCCTTGCCAGGAAGATCCACTCCTACAACAGGGATATAAGGGTGGTTCTCACCCACTCACCCAAATCCTATAAGGGGGCAGCTCTGGCCAACTACAATATCCTGAAAAAGCTCAAGGTCCATATAGAGGATGTGGAGGACCTCGACCTCCCCTCTATATGCAGCGACCTGGCGGAGGGATGTGTAATCATAGACGCCCTCCTGGGAACGGGCTTAAACTCCAGACTGGAATCTCCCATAAAGGAGGTAGCGGAGATGATCAACTCCTGCGGAGGATACAAGATCTCCCTGGACATCCCCACAGGCCTCTCCTCAGAGAGCGGTCTCCCCCTGGGAAGTGCCGTGAGAAGTGATGCTACCATCTCCTTTGGATTCCTCAAGTACGGCCACTTCATCGGAAGGGGAAGAACCTATGTCCCCCGCCTGGCCAACTGCAATCTCTCCATGGGGGAGGAACTCATAGAGGATAGTTCCGTCAAACTCAACCTCCCTGGCCCCCTTCCCCGGAGAAACCCAGTGGGACATAAGGGCACCTTTGGAAGGGCTCTCTTTATCTCTGGTTGTGACACCTACCTGGGAGCGCCCTACTTCAACTGCTACTCCTTCATCCAGGGAGGGGGAGGATATGCCTACCTCTTCTCCACCAGAGGAGTCATAGACTCTGTGGCTCCCTCTGCCAGGGAGGTTGTCTTTATAGAGGGAGCCGCTACCCCTGGAGGATCCCTTTCCCCGGAGAACCTCAAGGAGCTGCTAAAGAGAGGAGACTCCTGCGACGTGGTAGCCATAGGTTCAGGCCTCTCCCTGGCTCTTGAAACAAGTGATCTTGTGAGGGAGTTTGTCTCCACCTTTGCCGGAACTCTCATTGTAGATGGGGACGGCCTTACAGCTCTCAAGGACAGCCTTTCCCTCCTGAGATCCAGGGAGGGGATAACCATCCTAACTCCCCACCTGGGGGAATTTTCTAAGCTCAGCGGCAGGTATATAGAGGAGATAGAAAAGGAAAAGATAGAAATACTCAGAGAGTTTGCCAGAAACTACAACTCCTATGTGATACTCAAGGACGCTTCTACCCTCATAGCCTCCCCAGGGGGAGATATTCTTATAAATCCCTCTGGAAACAGTGGCATGGGGGTGGCAGGAAGCGGAGATGTCCTCGTGGGTATCCTGGCCTCTGCCCTGGCCTCCTTCAGACTTTCCATTATGGAGGCGTGCTCCTTTGGAGTCTTTATCCACGGTCTTGCAGGGGATATGGTCAGGGACACCCTGGGAGAGGAGGGTGTTACCCCCACCAGGATGATGGAAACCCTTCCTGAGGCGATCAAAACCTTCAGGAAAGATTACAGAGAGATCATCCAGAGATACACTCCAGTCAAATTATAAGAAATAGTTATTAGTACTTTTAATATCTTTTTACTGAAGAAATTTTTACTTTTTATTTATGTAGAAATACCTTCCCTTCTTTATATCGATGTTACTTTGGACCGGAGTATGAGCTAGGCCGTACAACAAAATAAGTTCCGCACCGATAAACTGTAAAAAATAACCTAAGAGGGAGGACTGTAGCTTAAAAAGGCCGTAGATTAATAGTTCTACTCATGAGATTTTATAAAGAGGGGCACATTTTCTTTGGTTCGTTTCTTTTGGGTGGCAAAAGAAATGAACAAGAGGACTTTGAGGTGAAATAGTTTACTTTAAATTTAAGCCCCAAAATAGTCTTTCATTTCACAGAATTCTATATCTTAATATTAAAAAAGGTGAGATCCATTAAGAATCTCACCTTTTACTCTCTTTCATCCAGGTAGAGGGGCTGCTCTATGGTGAGCTTCTCCCTTCTTCCCTTGGAGGCTTCCACAAGGACCAGCTTGGCCTCGGAAAACCTGTCTGAATATACACTTCTTATCCTCTTGGGAGAGAAGCCGCACCTCGCAAGCTCCACCAGGATCTCAGAAAGCCTGTAGCTTCTGTGGATCATATAGAGCTGTCCCCTGGGCTTCAGGAGCCGTTTTGCATTCTCCACAAGCTCCCTCAGGTTGAGGCTTATCTCGTGCCTGGCTACCGCCCTGCTGTCATTGGGATTTATCTTCTTCCCGTCTATGGTCATATAGGGGGGATTGGAGATTACACAGTCATAGGTATTCCCCTCCCTGAGATCCTTCACATCCATATTTAGGACCCTTACCCTGTCCTCCATGGAGTTTCTCCTGAGGTTTCTCTGGGTGAGCTCAGCCATTTCCTCCTGGATCTCCAGGGCTGTTATATCCGAGGCTGCATCCCTCTGACATAGAAGGATGGGAATAATCCCCGTCCCGCTCCCTATCTCCAGGATCTTAGCCCTGCTCTTCCCCCTGTAGAATTCAGCCAGGACCACTGCATCGGCTCCAAACCTGAATCCCTGCTTCTTCTGAATTATATCCGCCCCGTCATCTAGAAGGGTTATATCCTCATCCTCTAGGATCTCCTGGGACTCTGCTCTTTTATCCTCCAGCATCTCTACTCCTTTTCCAGAGTTTTCAGCTTCTTCTCCTCAGCTGTAAGCTTATTCTGGAGCTTCTTAGCTTCCTTCACGCTGAACTTAAGCTCATCCAGGGTCATCTTCAGGATCCCCTTGTTGTACACATCTACATAGAGGTAGCCGTTAAGTGGATTTACACTCATTACCTTTCCAGGTCCGCTTGTAGTATCCACTGCCTGGTGTACAGCTGGGTATCCCTTCAGTGCTTCCGAGTACTGAGAGTGCTCATACTTTATACAGCAGAGAAGTCTTCCGCATGCTCCTGAGATCTTGGACGGGTTGATTACAAGCCCCTGATCTCTGGCCATCTTGATGGACACCGAATCAAACTTGTTGATAAATGTTCTGCAGCAAAGCTCCTTACCGCATATACCGATGCTTCCTAGGATCCTTGCTTCATCCCTTACCCCTATCTGTCTCAGCTCTATTCTCAGCTTAAATACCGTTGCCAGATCCTTAACCAGCTCTCTGAAGTCTATCCTTCCCTCTGCTGTAAAGTAGAAGATAAGCTTGGACTTATCAAAGGTGAACTCAGATCCCACAAGCTTCATTGGAAGTTCGTGTCTTATTATCTTATGCTTACATACAAGGTAAGCTGCCTCAGCTTCATCTCTGAGGTTGTTGTATCTCTGAATCTCCTCTACACTGGCCTTTTTAAGCACAGGTTTTAGAGGGAGTACGAGCTCTGTTTCTGGAAGGGTTCTGGCCTCACCGTAAACCACTCCTATCTCCTTACCTCTTGCAGTATCCACAAGGACCTTCTCTCCCCTCTGATACTCTGTATTGTCTGTAACTTCAAAGTAGTACCTCTTCTTTGTTACCTCAAACATTACTCCAAGGACCTTATAGTACTTTATCTCCCTTGGTTCCTCTGCCCTCTCCTCCTTGGGAGCTGCTGCTCTTATTTCTTCCTTATCTTCCTGCTTTCTTACCTGACCTCTATCCTGGGGTTTTCTAGGTCCCTTCTTCTTCTCTGGGAACTTTCTTTCTCCCCCCTTGCCTTCCTTCTTAGGTGCAGGCTTATCTCCATCCTTCCTTACAGGGTTCTTGGCTCTTCTGCCTTCACCCTTTCTTCCCTCGCCCTTCTTTTCAGGAGCCTTGCCCCCTCTATTCTCCTGGGGCTTATTCTCTACCTGTTTCTCATCTCTATTCTTCTGAGGAGCCTGTTTTTTTTGCTCTTCCATTTTATCCTCCTAGTTCTATGATCCCTTCCTCTAAAAAGCTGCAGTAGGAATCCCGGCTTATTATAATATGATCCAGTAATCTAACGTCTAGTATCTCAAGTATCTTCTTCAGCTTCACTGTTATCTCAATATCGGCTTTGGATGGCACTACCGATCCCGAAGGATGGTTGTGGGACAGGATAACCGACTTTGCCCTGTGGTGTATCACCCTCTCCACTATCTCCCTTGGATAGACGGAACTTCTGTCTATAGTCCCTGTGGAAAGGTTCTCCGCCTCTATGAGATTGTTGCTGTTATTTAAAAATATAACCTTAAACTCCTCAACCTTGGAGTGCCCGATATCATTTCTCAGATACCTGATAAGGTCTTCAGTGCCTGAGATTGTTGTAATATCCCTTCCTCTGGCCCCCTGCTTAAAAACGCTTTTGGCCATCTCTCCCATGAGATTAAAAAAGAGAGCTGTGCTCATGCCCACTCCCTCTATCCTCTCCAGGTCTTCAGTGGGTGCTTTTATTACCTCTTCCAGGCTTCCAAATATATCTATAAGTTCCTTAGCTATGGGTTTTACATCTTTTCTGGGAATTACATAGGTCAGGATCAGTTCCAGCTGCTCATAGTCCAGCAGGGCATCATAACCTCCCTCCCTATACTTTCTTCTGAGCCTTTCCCTGTGACCTGTTACCTCCACCTTCATAACACCACCTAAAGTTCTTTCTACTAATTATATCCCTTGGAAAGATTATTGTCAAAGAAAGAAAAAAGGCCCTGAGGCCTTTTATCCAAAGAGGTCGTAGACCTCATCTACTTTTTTCATGTTTTTTATCACTTCAAGGGCTCCAGTTACTATAGGGTAGGCAAGCACCGCTCCCGTTCCCTCACCCAGTCTCATGTCCATATTTAACATAGCCTCCAGCTTAAGCTCCTCTAGGATCACCTTCACCCCGGGCTCCTCGCTTCTGTGGGTAGATATCATATACTCCCTGGTATGGGGATTTATCTTGTAGGCTGCAAGGGCTGCAACTCCCGAGATGAATCCGTCTATAAGCATTGGTTTTCTGTATCTGGCTGCTCCCAGGTACATCCCCACCATACAGGCTATATCCAGTCCCCCTACGTGCTTCAGGATCTCCATGGGCTCTCCCTTGAGAAGGTTGTTCCCCTCTACTGTTTCCTTTATGACCCTCTTCTTCTTCAGAAGGCCCTCATCTGAGAGGCCTCCGCCCCTTCCTACTATATCATCCAGGGGAGCTCCTGTTATCCCGTAGAGTACCGCTGAACTGGTTGTGGTATTGGCTATTCCCATCTCTCCGTTGGAAAATACGTCGTAATCCTCCTTGAGGTCCCTTATCATCTCTATTCCGGCTTCCACCGCTGCCACACACTCCTCTGTGCTCATAGCCGCTCCGTGAACAAAGTTCCTGGTTCCTCTGGCTATGTTTTTATTATAGAGGTTGGGATACTCCCTCGGGATACTGTCCTTTATCCCTATATCCACAAGCTTAAAGTCCGCCCCGATACTTCTGCACAGTATCCCTATGGCAGCTATCTTGTTTAGCATGGCCTCGGATACTATCCTTGTATACTCCACCGGACAGGAGGATACTCCCTCCTCCACTATTCCGTTGTCAGCAGAGGCCACGATGTGGCACCTTCTCTCTGCGCTGTTGAATACCCTGCCGGTAATTCCCGCTACCTGCACCGCTATCTCCTCCAGCTTCCCCAGGCTTTCCACTGGCTTCATTCTGCTGTCCAGCCTCTTCTTGGCCTTTTCCTGGGCTTCCCTATCCAGCCCTTCTATACATTCAAGTGTTTCATTTAAAAGCTTCAAAGCTTCTTCCCCCCTATATTCAGTCCTTCCAGCACAGGAAACTTGTCCCTGAAATTAATCACTGCAATACCGCAGTTGTCTGTGGCAAACTTCCAGTACCCCTCCAGTCCGCCTGTAAGATAGTGGCTGAGTACACAGTTGATCACACCCCAGTGGGCCACCACCAGGATATCCTTGTCCTCTTCCAGCTTCTCCTCTATAAACTCCACAGTTCTCCTCTGGAGCTCCCTTACACTTTCACCGCTTTCATAGTCGTAGTCCTGCCACTGCTCCCTCCAGAGAGCCTCCTCCTCTGGATACCTTTCAAGGATCTCATCATACTTGAGCCCCTCAAAGATACCGAAGTTCAGTTCCCTGAGCCTCTCTGTTTCAATAACCTGGAGCTCCCTGTGGTTGAGGATCCTTGCTGTATCCCTTGCTCTCACCAGGTCGCTCACATAGATCTCATCGTAGTGGAAGGCCCTCAGTATCTCCTTGGCCTCCTCTGCCTGCCTTACCCCTTTTTCCGTGAGCTCAGGGTCAAGCTGACCATAGAATATTCCATCCCTGTTCAGCTCACTCTCCCCGTGCCTCACTAAGATCAGTCTTCCCATGGCAGCCTCCTAGAAGATAATAGCCGCTGTAAAGAGCACTACTACCTCTGTAAGCTCTACCACTGCTCCCATGGTATCTCCTGTTATTCCGCCTATCTTTCTCTCCATAAGCTTTGCAAAGTATGCACCAAGGACCATAGCTACCGGTATAGTCAGAAGCCATCCCATGATATTCCCCTCTAAAGCTGGTGCTACCCCTAGGGTAAATCCAGCTGTAAGGACAGTGGCCACTGCCACACCTGCTGCATTTGTGTTGGCAACAAGGGCTTTCCCCATTCCCGTAGGTCTTGCGTACTTAGCTACCCCTGCATTTACCACCGAGTTCAGCCTTGCTATTACAGGCATGATAAGAAGCACCGAGAATCCAACCTCTACCAGAAGGAATATCTTTAAGAGGAATCCTATTATAAGTGCCAGGGCACCATTTGCACCAAGCCTTGAATCTCTCATTATCTCAAGCATCCTGTGCTTACTTCTGTAGCTGAATATCCCGTCGAAGGTGTCAGCCAGACCGTCCAGGTGTAGTCCCCCAGTCAATACAACTTCCAGAAGTATTACCAGAAGAGCCAGGGCATATCTGTTGCTTATATAGTTAGACAGAACCAGGTAGGCTCCCCAAAGGATTACTCCTATTACCATTCCCACTATTGGAAAGAACTTAAAGCTCCTTCCCATTTCATCAGCATCGTATTCATGCTTTCCCGGTACCGGCAGTCTTGTCATAAATTGAAATAATAGCATTAATCCCTTCATTATCTTCCTCCAAATTTTTCTTTATTTTCTACCTCAGATCTCTAATCTTTAAATTACTTTAACTTCACAGGAAGTCCCGACACTATGAGATAGGCCTCGTGGGCTCTCTCGGCAATCATCTGGTTCATCCTTCCTGCTATATCTCTAAAGTGCCTTCCAAGGGCGTAGGGGGGAACCAGTCCCATTCCCAGCTCATTGGATACCACCACAAGTTCTATATCCGACCTGTCTATATACTTCAGTATCTCCTCTACCTCTCCCCTGATATCCTCCTCCAAGCTGTGGAGGTCCTCCTTGGAGATATTGTCCCAGTCATACTCCCTCTCCATTATCATAAGGTTGCTTACCATATTGGTGAGGCAGTCCAGAAGAACTATCTTCTCCTCTTTTATACTTCCCTTAAGCTTTTCACCCAGGCCTCTATAACCCTCTATGGTGAGCCACTGACTTCCTCTCTGCTCCCTGTGCTTCTCTACCCTTAGCTTCATCTCATTGTCAAAGGGAATTGCCGTTGCCACATATACCTTAGGCAGCTTGCTCTCCACCACATACTTCTCAGCGAAGGTGCTCTTTCCGCTTCTGGCTCCCCCAGTGACATAGGTGATTTTACCCATCTTTTTCCACCCCTAATTACCGTTTTTATTATCTCCGATTATATCACTTACAATTTAAAATAGCAACCGCCAGGGGAAAAGTAGACTATATAAAAACAACGTGACGTTGCATCCTGATAATCAGTTGGAACACTTATTACTTCACGGAATTTTTTATAAATTCTATTCTATGCTCTCCTTAACAATAAAAAAGGTCGGCTAAGTGCCGACCCGTTATACTGCTTTTTACTTCCAACCTGGTTCTACGTGACCGTAGTCCCCGTCTCTTCTCTTATATACAACATTCATCTCTTCAGTCTCTGAATTCATGAATACATAGAAATCATGGTTCAGTACTTCCAGCTGCATAATTGCTTCCTCTACATCCATAGGTTTAGGAGACACCTTTGTCTCTATTACCCTTCTTACTGCTTCCTTCTCTACAGTTTTAGTGACAGGATTGTACTTAACCTTTTTTACAGCTCCCGCATGCTTGTCGTCTCTTAACTTCTCCTTATACTTTGTGATCTGGGTCTCAAGTACATCTACAACTTCGTCTATAGCTGCATAAAGGTCTTCATCTGTTGAACTTGCTTTTATTTTATGACCGTTGATATATACCAGTACATCTGCTGTGTGGTAAGGCACAGTCTTAAGACGAGCTGCCGATAATGTTATATCAACTTCCATAATATTATTAAAGTACTTTTTGATTCTTCCTACCTTTTTCTCCGCATGTACTCTAATTGCTTCAGTTACCTCTAAATGTCTCCCATGGATAATCATTCTCATTCAAATCACATCCTCTCACTAGTCCTTTTGTATAAGCTCCGATGTTGTAAGCATCTCTGCTATTAATAAGATTATACCCCACTTTTGGGAATTTCCTATTTTTATTTTTAATTTATTTATTTTTTCTTTACATTCCCCTTAGAGGGCCCTTAAATCCTATATCTCTTCCTCCTGGTGAAGGGATCCCTTCTTGAGATATAGCCTCCTGTGGCATATCTTAGCCAGCTCCCTTGAGTGGGTCACCACAACGATGGACTGGTTCATCTCCTTGTTTATCCTGTGGAAGAGCTCGTGGATCCTCTCACTGGTCTCCTCATCCAGGTTACCAGTAGGCTCGTCTGCCAGGAGGATCTTAGGGGAGTTTATAAGGGCTCTAGCTATGGCAACCCTCTGCTTCTCTCCGCCGCTCAGCTCATTTGGTTTGTGGTGGGCTCTGTCTGCCAGCTCCACCTCCTCTAGGAGCTTCATAGCTCTCTTCTCTATCTCCGCCTTCTTATTGAAGTCCTTAGCAAGGGCTGGCATCATTATATTTTCAAGGGCTGTAAACTCTGGAAGGAGGTAGTGGAATTGGAACACAAATCCCAGCATCTCATTTCTTATCTGATCTATATTGGTACCCTTGAGGTTATCCACCTCCACATTGTCAAAGTAGATCCTTCCAGTGTCCGGTTTATCCAGAAGTCCTATCAGGTTCAGAAGGGTGGATTTTCCCGATCCTGATTTCCCCAGGATGGATACCAGCTCCCCCTCGGTCACCTCAAGGTCCAGGTCCCTTATGATATGCAGGTCTCTCTTCTTGTCCTTATAGTGTTTATTCAGCTTGTCCAGCTTTAATATTACCTTTTTTCCGTCTATGTTATTCATATCTTAACGCCTCCACCGGTTGTAGTTTTGCTGCTCTGTATGCTGGGAATATACTGGAGATAAAGATTATCGCCACATTGGCCCCCATTATTGTCAGTACCTCCTTGGCTGTGATCTCCACAGGCACCTTGGTCAGGTAGTAGATGGAGGTTATCTGGGCTATGGAGTAGTTCTTCACATACCAGAGGATTCCAAGGGCCACTGCCGTTCCAATTAAGATTCCAGCAAGACCAAGGATCATCCCCTCTATGAGGAAGATCTTCATTATCCTATGACTTCCAAATCCCATGGATCTCATTATTCCTATATCCTTTGTCTTCTCCCTTACAAGCATGTTGAGGGTCACCCATACAACAAATCCCGCTATCACAACGATGAGGGAGAATACCAGGATCATCACTGTCTTCTCCAGGGAGAGGGCCGCCAGAAGGTTTTTATTCAGGTCTCCCCAGGTTCTTGTATAGAGCCCCAGGTCATCGCTTATGGTTTTAGCCACCCTGTCGGAGTCATAGGCATTGTGAAGCATGACATCTATCTTTCCTGCCACATCCCCTGAGTAGGTGAGCACCTGTACCGCTTTTAGGGGGAGCATTACAAGGCTTGTATCATACTCATAGTAACCACTCTGAAAGACTCCACCTATCTTAAACCTTATCTCCCTATTGTCTGCTGATACAAGGGATACATCATCCCCGAGTCTTGCTCCCAGGCTGTCGTAGAGCTCCTTTCCTATAAGGATCTCTGTGGGCTTGGTGAAGTCCATGGTCCCCTCCACTATCTGCTTGTCCAGCTCCATGGCCACCTTAGCGTCCTCAAGGTCCAGTCCCTCTACCTTTACCCCGGATACATAGCTGCCAAAGATCCCCCTGTATTTCAGGATCCCCTGGGTGGATATCTTTGGAACAGATCCCTTTACCCCAGGGATGGCATCTATCTTCTCCTGTATACTTCTGTAGTCCTCTATATCACCGCTCTCCTGCACCACTACGTGGGAGGTGATGGAGAGGATGCTGCTTATCATATTCTTATCCAGACCGTTGGCTATCCCTATGGAAACAATAAGTACCGCCACACCTATGGTTATTCCAAGAGTAGCTATCAGACTCTGTTTTTTTCTCTCTATTATATGCTTTTTTGCTATGAAAAACTCTATCACGGCTCTCTCCTTCTTCTATCTCGGTTATTCAGTCAATTATACACTATCTCTCCTCCTTCCTCAATAAACACTTTTCACCGGAGCCTTCTTTTTAAATCTCTGAAGGAAGAAGAGGTCCCCCTGAATCCCGAAGCTCTTTTTTTTTCCTCCTAAAAATGTTAGAATTCCCTTGAAATAAATTTACTTTTGGAGGAGATTTTTTATGAAAAAGTTAGTATTTTTAATGTTTTTACTTGTTTCTGTTCTCTCTGCTGCCAAGGAGGAGATCACAGTCTACGGTCCAGAATCTATGAAGTGGATCGCCACAGATGTGGCTCCCCTCTTTAAAGCGGATACGGGGATAGATATCAACTATGTGGGGATCAAGGGAGTTGTTCCCAGAATGAAGTTAGAGGCCAGAAGACCAAAGGCCGACGTTGTTATAGGCCTTACCCAGTTAGATGCAGCTATAGCCAAGAAAGGGGGACTTATTGCCCCCTACAAGCCTGCTACAGCTGAAAACATCTCCAAGGAGGAGTTCATCATGGACCCTGAGTGGTACACTACTCCCCTTGACTACGGAGCAATGGCTATAAACTACAATGCCCAGGAATTAAAGGATGTCCCTGCATCCTTTGAGGAGATGAAGAAGATGGAGAGAAGTCTTATCCTTCCCGGGCCGGATTCATCCACCGGTAAGGAGTTCATGCTTTGGACTATAGCTTTATACGGAGATAAGTGGCTGGAGTTCTGGGAGGAGATGAAGCCTGCAGTTCTTACAGTTACTCCGGGATGGAACGAGTCCTTTGCAAAGTTCACTGCAGGGGAGGCTCCTATGATGGCTGGTTATGCTTCCAGCAGTGTGTACTTCTACCAGGGGGGAGATGCCGACAGATATGCCAGCTTTATCCCAGAGGAGGGAGGATATATCTACCTTGAGGGGGCTTCCCTTGTGAATAAAAAGGAGATCAAAGAGGGAGCCAAAATCTTTATGGACTATATCCTGAAGGAAGAGTTCCAGAAGATGCTGGCTGCCAAGAACTATATGTTCCCGGTAACAGATGTAGAGCTTCCAGAGGACTACAAGTATGTTCCTGTACCTGAAAAGGTAGTTACAATAGACGGGGAGGCGGCTCTTGAAAACCTAGATAAGTGGAAGAAGGAGCTCTCCAGCCTTCTTAAGAATTAGGAGAAAAAATGAAGAAAAACTTTACTCTCAACACCCTATATCTGCTCCTATGGATTCTTCCCATCGGGTTCTTTGCCCGGGATTTCTTTAACCCAGAGGACCTCCTGGAGGTTCTTTCAGCAGATACACTGAAGATAGTTGCGTTCACTACAAAACAGGCTCTTATATCAGCTGTCTTTTCCTTTTTAGTTGCCATAGTGCCTGCATACTACATCACCTACAATAAAAACAAGATGGCGAGGTTCATAGAGGGACTCATCTTCATCCCCTTCTTCTTCCCGGTCATCTCCACAATTGTATCATTTTCAATTATATTCAACCTGGAGTTCCTCAGGAACTTCCAGGTTCTTTATACTTTAAAGGCAATTATAATAGCCAATACCTTCTACAACTCCCCCATCTTCCTCAAGTATATTGCCGAGGGGATGAGGGCTATCCCAAGTGAGATACTGGAAGCTGCCAGGGTGGACGGAGCGGGGGAGAGGAGGATCTTCCTCTCTGTAAAGCTTCCCCTTATCCTGCCCCAGCTCTTCAGGGGATTCTTTCTGGTATTTGTATACTGCTTTACCTCCTTTGCCATAATTCTCTCCCTCGGGGGGATAAACTTCTCCACCCTTGAGGTGGTCATAGCCACTACCCTTATGGGGAGTTTTGATTTTTCCGGAGCCTTTGCCCTGGGGATCACCCAGTTTCTTCTCCTTACCCTGCTCAACTCAGCGGGACAGAGGATAGAGGCCTATGAGCTTCATGGGAAGCAAACTCTGAGGAAAACAGGCTTCCTTGTGGGAGTTCTTTCCTTCATCTACATGGCTCTACAGTACCTCATTGTGGGTACGGGGCTGATCTTCGCCTTCTTCGATTTCTACAGGGGAAGATTCAGTCTTACATCATTTATAGGTTTGTTTTCCCGGGAGTTAAATACAAGCTACCCAGTTGTGAGGGGGCTTCTCAACTCCATGGTAATATCGGGTTGTGTATCCGTTCTTACCCTTATATTTGCCTACCTCATACTGAAGAACTACACCAAGATAACCAACTACATTATCTTTTCCACCTTTGGTATGTCCAGTGCTTTTTTAGCCATCACCCTCATCTATATGAATATCCTCTGGGATATTCCCCTGGGGGTTCTCCTTATAGCTGGTTACTTCCTTACCAGTGTTCCCATAGCTTACTCCTTCCTATTTCAGTATGTGACTAAGTTTCCGGAAGACATAAGAGAGGCCGCCAGGGTGGACGGGGCCAGTAACCTAAGGATCTTTACCCATATAGAACTTCCCATACTTAAGAATATCCTTATATCTGTTTTCCTGCAGATATTTGCCATCATCTTCGGGGAGTTCACCATCACCTATACCATGCAAACGGGAAATGTACTTCCCCTGGCATCCCTTACAAACTACTCCCTGGCATCCAACAAGATGTTTTTAGAGAGTGCAGCTATGAGCTCCCTCAACCTGATCATAATAATAGGGCTCTTTATAGGGGGACAGTACCTCAAGGAGAGGGATATCTACCAGTAGGAGGATTTAAACTTGGTGTAATTCCAATACTTCGTGTATAATGGTAACATCTATTTGTGAGGTGAATGATATGCTGTATTTCTTATATGGGGATATCCCCCTGGAATTAAAATATAATGAACTAATTAAAAAGATCAGGGAGGATAACCCTGGTATCGCTGAAAAATACTATGATGCAGGGCTCAAGGAGGAGGAGGGCTTCCTCCAGTCTCTCTCTATAAACTCCATGTTCGGCGGGACCGAACTCCTGGTTCTCAAGAGGTTGAATACCATGAAAAAGGGGGACAAGTTCCTCTCCATCCTGGAAAACTTCATCATTACCAATAAGATCGTGGTTGTGACCTACGAGGAGTGCTTGGATGAGTATGGAAAGGCCAAAAACGCCCTTAAGAAGACAGATCCCATCCTAAAGGTGGCCTCCAAGCTCTTTAAAGTGACTGAGGCCAGGCAGGCTGGGGAGAAGAAGGCCCTCCTCTTCTATATTACAAGGGAGTTAAGTATCTCCGAGGGGGAGGCCCAGAGGCTTCTGGATATGCTCGACGACAACTCAGCCCTTGTGAGAAACGAGGTGGAGAAGATAAAGCTCTTTCTCGATGGAGAACCCTTCTCCTTTGAGAGGATAGAGGGGATCATCTCCTACTCCAAGGACTACAACCTGGGAGTTCTCATAGGAGATTTCCTTGCTGGAAATACCTCCAAGCTTCTGAAACACCTGAAGCATGACAAGTCCTACATGGGATTCTTCTACGCCCTTACAGGGGAGCTGGATACCCTCTACAAGCTGAAGCAGCTGGAGAAGAAGGGGACCATCTCCTACAGCACCTCCTATAACGCCTTCAAGGACAGGGTATACAACAGCGTGAAGGATCACTTTACCACAGGGGCAGGAAGGCCCATGCACCCCTACCCGCTGTTTCTGAAGTTCAAGCTCCTAAATAGGTTCAGGGAGGAGTTTCTTCTGAGGAAGCTTAATGAGATCCTGGAGATCGAGTATAAGTTCAAGAGCGGACAGGGGGATGAAGAGATTCTCGTGGAATCCTTTATAGCTACCTTTAATTTGGATAAGTAGTTTTATACTTTTTACTTTTAAAAATAAAACCTCCGAGGATATTGAATCCTTGGAGGTTTTATTTTAGTTTAATATTTTTGTTTTTTTACTTCTAATACCTTTATTCTTTCTTTGCTTGTCCAAAGAAAGAACCCAAGAAAAGACCCCTCTTTCCAAATGTTTCCCTGGCTCTATTCTTCCTCTACGACCTTTATAAGCTACAGTCCTCGCTTTCCTTGTAAAAATCTAGAGTTTATCCCTGCGGAACTTATCCTGTTGAACGGTTTAGTTCATCTTTCCTGATCAATGTCACATCAACTGGAAAGATGAAAAATAGTAAATGATTTTTCATTTTACTCTCTTCTTATTTTTTCAAACTTTTAACGGCTGACTGCAGGCAGTCGTCAGGCATCACAATAAATATTTTCTTCATTACGTGATCTCCTTTAGGCTCTGTAGAGAGTCCCGCAAAGTAATGGATACCTTGTTATACCCAGAAAGACAATTGCCGGAAGTCTTGAACTTTTAGGTACCTTTTGTTTCAAGACAAAAGGTACGAATAGATATTAAAAAAGAAGAGAACAAGGTTCTCCTCTTTCTTTACTTCTTAATTATTCTCACTGCGTTAAGGATTGCAAGAAGTGCTACACCTACGTCGGCGAAGATTGCTTCCCACATAGTTGCGTGTCCCCCTACTCCTAGTATCATTACTCCTATCTTGATTCCAAGAGCCAGAGTGATGTTCTGGAGAACTACCTTTCTTGTCATTGCAGCCACGTCAAAGGCCTCAACAAGCTTGGTAGGTTCATCCGTCATAAGTACTATGTCCGCAGCCTCTATTGCCGCGTCGGATCCTATTCCACCCATGGCTACCCCTATATCTGAAAGGGCCAGTACTGGAGCATCGTTGATTCCGTCTCCCACAAAGATTACGCTGCCATCGGTTTCATTCTTGATCCTTGTGAGGTGGTCGGCCTTCTCCTGAGGCAGAAGTTCACTGTGAATATTCTCTATTCCAAGCTCTCCTCCCACAGCCTCAGCTACACTTCTGCTGTCTCCAGTGAGCATGTGACACTCTACTCCCAGTTTCTTTAGTCCCTCTATAGCCTTAGCCGAATCCTTCTTCACCTTATCTGATATGAGGATTGCACCCAGGTGCCTGCCATTCTTAGCTACATATACCACCGTTCCGTGATTCTCAGCCTTCTCATATTTTATATTGTAGTCCTTCATGAGCTTCTCGTTACCTGCAAGGATCTCCTCACCCCTGTAGAATACCGCTACTCCCTTACCCTCTATCTCCTTGTAGTCCTGAATATTCTTCTCTGGAATATCTATTCCGCAGGCCTCTACTATACTCTGAGCTATAGGGTGGTTGGAGTGCTTCTCCGCCGCTGCTGCCACCTCCAGAAGCTCCTCTTTAGATATTCCCTCTGCTCTCACCTCTGTTACCTGGAACTTTCCATATGTAAGGGTTCCCGTCTTATCAAATACCACTGTCTTAACCCTGTTTAACTCCTCCAGGTAGTTTCCACCCTTTACAAGGATTCCCCTTCTGGAGGATACCCCTATTCCGCTGAAGAAGCTCAGTGGTATAGATACCACAAGGGCACATGGACAGGAGATTACAAGGAAGATAAGAGCTCTGTAGAGCCATGTGGAGAAATCTCCGTAGATAAAGCTTGGTACTATTGCTATGAGTACAGCTATTCCCACTACTATCGGCGTATATACCCTTGCAAACTTTGTTATAAACTTTTCAGCCTTGGCCTTCTTAGAACTGGCTTCCTCCACCAGTTCCAGTATCTTGGATACAGTGGAATCCCCATATAACTTGGTTACCTCTACCTCCAGAAGACCGTTCTTGTTCAGGGATCCGCTTATTACCATATCCCCCTCGATTACATCTCTGGGGATGGATTCTCCCGTAAGGGCTGAGGTGTCCAGTGCCGCTCTTCCCTTTACAATTCTACCGTCAAGGGGCAGCTTCTCTCCGGCCTTTACCTGGATTACATCCCCTACCCTTACAGTAGATGGATCCACCCTCTTAACATCTTCGGCGGTCTTGATGTTGGCATAGTCCGGCCTTATATCCATGAGGTTCTCTATAGATCTTCTGGAGCTGTCTACCGCTCTTCCCTGGAAGTACTCACCTATCTTATAGAATAACATTACTCCCACAGCCTCTGTGGATTCCCCAACGGCAAAGGCACCAAAGGTTGCTATGGTCATGAGGAAGTTCTCATCCAGGAAACTTCCCCTCCTTATATTGCTGAAAGCCCTGTAGATTATATCCCATCCGACGATGAGGTACCCTGCTCCCATAAGCAGCGGAAGCCACTTAACCTCTTCCCCAATGAGAAGTCCCATTATAAACACCACTATACCTATAGCCAGTACCATAAGCTCCTTTTTACCCATGTCGTGATCGTGGTCATGGGAATGATCCTTTGAGTGTTTATGGTCGTGGTGGTGATCGTGTCCTCCGCAGCAGCCTGACTCCTCGGCTGCCACCTCTACTCCCGGCTCTATCCTGTCTGCTATCTCATTTATTATCTCCAGGATTCCCTCTGGGGCTCCCTCGGCCAGCTTTACAATTAACTTCTTCTTCATGAAGTTTAGGCTTACCTCATCAAAGTAACCTGATTTTTCAAGGGCTCCTTCTACCTTTGATGCACAGCCTGCACAGTGAAGGTTTTTCACAGTATACTCCCTCTTAAGGGATGGCTCCTCCTTTTCCATGATCTTAGTTCCAGGCTCTACCCTGTCAGCTACCACATTGAGGTCATTGAGGAGCTCCCTGTGGTCGTTTCTCTTGGTTTTCAATGTAAGCTTCTTCTTCAAAAAGTTCAGACTCACCTCCTCCACATACTCCAGCCCCTCCAGGGTCCCTTCCAGCTTTGCTGCGCACCCGGCACAGTGAAGATTTTTTATGCTATACTCCTTTTTTATAGTCATCCTTCCCACCTTCTTCTCTATATTAAAATTAATTTTACTTTTTATATGAATAATTGTTCATATGTTAAATTATATAACCATTAATTTTTTTTGTCAATACAATTGGAACTCTTTTTTCTCTTCAGACCTTTACCCTCCCATGCCTCCCTAAAACAAAGAAGTGAAGACCTATCTGCCTATATTCATTTTTTTATAAAGCTGTATCGTGAGAGAAATTTTGTGAAACTTTGTTCTTAATAATACTTTTATTTAAATAACTGTCTGAAGGCAGTCGTCAGGCTCCACAGAAATACCCTGCTTCATTGCGTTTAACTCCTTTAGGCTCTGTAGAGAGCCCAGAAAAGCAATGAAAACCCTGTATCTTCAACAAAGACAATTGCCGAAGGACTTGATTTTTAGGATACCTTTGTATCAAGACAAAGGTATCGAATTTCTTTGGGTACTTTCTTGCGTCATGGTAAGAAAGTATCTTTACAAATAAAAAAAAGACCGCATCTGCGGTCTCTAGTGCTGGTGGTGGCTCAGTCCCTGGGCC
>CAYSGC010000010.1:0-26231 GCA_964430145.1 uncultured Fusobacteriaceae bacterium
GATGAAATCTTGACAGGAAACTTCAGGTATAGTAAAATAACTTCTGTTCCAGAAAATCAATATACAGGATATCATTATTGAAAAATTAAACGGTGTCTATTAAAGGTACTTATATTATCAAGTAACAAAATACAAAATAGAGAAAAAACAGGAGGCAACAAATGAAGAAAAGAGGATTTACTCTAATTGAATTAATGGTAGTTATCGCTATCATCGGACTTCTAGCAGCAATCGCACTGCCTAGATTCGCTAACGTATCTGACTCAGCTAAAGTAGCTAACGTACAGGGAAACCTATCATCTCTTAGAACATCTATCGCAATGTACCATGCAAAAAATGACGCATACCCAGATTTAGAAAGTCACCATGATGATCTTACAGCGGTTGTTAATACTTCAACAGATGATGATGGAGAACCATTTACAAATTTCTTTGGTAAGAATAAAGCGCCTGAGACTCCAGCAGAAACTGGTCTTGATAACACACTAAATGCATTTGAAGAAGTAGTAGCAGATGGAAATGTTGTTAAAGGAAATGGTAAAGGTGGTTGGGCTTATGTCACAACTTCTGGAGATATAAGAGCTAACCTTGGAGATGGTAGCTCAAAAGTTTATGGAGATAACACAGACTGGACACAGTTCTAGTTAACTTTTAAAGAGCCGGAAGGCTCTTTTTCTATTATTAAAATTTTAGATGTTAAGTGTATTTTAAAATATAAATTTAATTAGTAATTATTGTAATCTATAGATATAAAATAGTTACAGAAGTAGTGAAATGTTTAAGGTGATTTATAAAGAGAGGAAATAATGTTTATTTTTATATATAAAATTTACTTAAGAAATTAATTATTGGAATGTCTAAGTGTGCTATAATCAGTAAAAAAGATTGGGGATAAAATGAGAGAGAAAGCAAAAGAAATTATAATGATATTAATGGTTTCAATGACACCATTAATTGTGTTAGGTTATCAACTGGAGTTATCTGAAGGTAATATCAGATATATGACAGCAATTACATCTAATAAAGCAATTCAGTATGATTTTTTCAACTATTACAAAGAATTAACTCTAGGTATTGGAGGTATTTTTCTTCTATTTTTAGAAACAAAAGAAAAGAGCAGGTATAGGAAAATAGGTATAATCCTTATAATTTTGTCTATATTAAGCTGTATGTTTGCCTATAGTAAAGATATAGCTTTGTGGGGGATTAGTGGTAGATACGAAGGAGTAGTAGCTCAAATAGTTTATATGTTAATATTTATATGCGGGTTAAGTTTATTTAAAAAGGAAAAAAGTAGAGAAGCAATAATAAAATGGCTCATAATATCTAGCGCTATTATATTTATAATAGGGATTGCACAATTTTTAGGCTTCAATCCTTATGAAACAAAAATAGGGTATGAAATAATAACAGGATTTCAGCCAGAAAAATTTAAAGAATTGTCTTTTGTATTTGAAAAAAACTCTGTATATGGAACCCACTCCAATCCAAACTACATGGGTTCCTATGGTGTAATCATGTTTTTTATAGGGATGGGAAGATATCTAACCAGAGAAAAAAATGTGGTTTACGGATGTTATACTCTCCTGGCCTATACCAACCTTGTTGGAAGTCACTCCAGGGCGGGACAGGTAGGTTACTACGGAGGGTTAATTCTTCTTCTTATATTTATAGGGAAAGAGATGGGAAGATACTGGAGAAAGCTTGCAGTGATATTTCTTCTTAGCTATGGTGTATGGGAGGGAATAGATACAGAGTCCCAGGAGTTTCTGGGAAGGCGTATGGAGTTTACCAGTGGTGAAAGAGCTGAAATCTACAGCATAAAGCCCATAGGCAGGGGAGTGATGATAGAGGGAGAGCATAATCTAACTATAAGGAAGACTCCAGAGAGCATTGAATTTTTAGACGATGAAGGGAGAGAGATAGAGGTAGGAAGAAAAGATAGCATAGCGTACCTTAACAGAGAAGGTTATGAGGATTACAGGGTCCAGAAGAGTGGCAGCAATGAAAACCTCTACCTCTTGAGCAATAAAGGATTTTCCTATGAGTTATTGTACTTAGATGGAAAGTTCTATACCAGGGGTCACAGGGGGGAGTATATTCCTGTAAGGGAAGTGGAGAGGTTTAAACTGTTGGACGGGTATGAAAATAAGGGAAGCAAGAGGGGGTATATCTGGAGCAGGAGTATCCCACTGCTGTGGACCAAGCCGATACTGGGGTGGGGGCAGGATAACTATGTATTGGCATTTCCTCAGGATGACTTTTTTGGGAAGGGTCTGTTTTATGGAAATAAAGGAATGCTGGTGGATAAGCCCCATAACTACTTTTTACAGATAGGTATAAATAATGGACTTCCCTACCTGTTGATAACTCTTATCTTATTTGGGGTCTACTTTATCAAGGGAATGGCAAATGGAGTAAAAAGAAGATTTGGTGAAAGCAGTTACATATTCATAGCAACAACAGCATATATGATAACCCTTTTATTTAATGACAGTGTTGTTTCTGTAGCTCCTGTATTCTGGTGCATCTTTTCTATGGGAATACTCTTGGCAGGTGAAGGGGTAAAAAACTCTATATATCAAAAATTAAAAAGAAATTTTTGATAAAATCAACTTGCTTTTCAAAGGGTTAAAAGTAAACACGAATAAAGGTGAGAGTTGGAGCTTTGACTTTTTCAGGAAGCTGTGATAATTTTTTATAGAAATCTAGTTTAGGAAAGTATCCGAGGCTGGAGGAGGATATGAAGAAAACAGGTTTCACATTAATTGAGCTCATGATTGTAGTGGCAATAATCGGTCTTCTTGCAGCAATAGCTCTGCCCAGGTTTACAAGAGTATCGGACAGTGCCAAGGTAGCTCAGGTTCAGGGAAACCTGGCTAACCTTAGAACCAGTATATCCATATTCTATATAAAATCTGGAGAGTATCCAAAGTTTAAGTATGGAACAGAGGATCAGGACCTGGGTGAGGTTTCAGCTGGAGGAAGCAGGTTTACAGAGTTTTACAGCAAGGGCAGGCTTCCAAAGACCCCTTCATTTGATGACGGTGATATAAGGGTAGAGAATAGCAATAAGGTCTACGATCTTAGGAGTGTAACCGCCAGTAATGAGGGAGGCTGGAACTATGATGTGGAGAGTGGTGACCTCCACGCAGCCTTGGAGAGGGGAGCCTATGGAGATTCGATTATAGACTGGTCTGAGTATTAGAGGGAGGGGAGCCTCCTTCTTTTTTTGATTTAAAAAGAGAAAAGTTAAAGTGATTATCTCCTATGGCAAAAAAATTAAGCTGAATTTTAGAGAGTTATGAAGCTCCGAAAAATCTTGTATAGAGGGATGAATGTTTCATAAAAGAGACAAGAAAAAAGATTAGGGTATTGAAGGAATATGGAAAGTATGCTAGAATAACTCTTGGTGTTTGGAGAAAAAAAGGAGAGTGTGAGAGATGCAAGGAATACCTATCTGTAGAAAAAAGTTAAAGAGAAGATTGGAGATAGGGATAGCTGTACACCTTACACAAGAGAATAAAATACAAGCCTAAGTGTATACTGAGAGAGTTGGTATATACTTAGGTTTTTTTATTTTGATAACGACCTGTGACAGGTTTTAGGAGGTAGATCTTAATGAAGTACGATATTATTTTTGTTGGTGGAGGACAGGCAAGTGTTTTTGGAGCTTATGAAGCAATCATCAAGGATCCTTCAAAGAAAATTTTAATAGTAGATAAGGGAAGGATGCTAAGACAGAGAGTGTGTCCTAAGGAGAAAACAGATGAGTGTGTAAAGTGTCCTACTTGTGCAATTATCTATGGGGTGAGCGGAGCAGGAGCATTTTCAGATTCAAAGTTCAACATGGATTACAGGGTAGGGGGAGATGTGCACACTGTTACTGGAAAGCAGATCGTAAATGAGACAATTTCATATGTGGCAGGCATCTATAAGGAGTTTGGATTCGATGAGACTCCAGTTGGACTTACATACAATGATAAGATGGAGGAGATCAAGAGGAAGTGTATCGAAAACAATGTACAGCTTGTAGATACTCCTACAATGCACCTGGGAACAGATGGATCCAGAGAGCTATACACTAAGCTTGTGGATGTTCTTCTGGAAAAGGGCGTGGAGTTCTCTACGGGAGCAGATATAGAGGATCTTATTGTGGAGGATAGTGCTGTAAAGGGTGTTGTTGTATCCAAGAACGGAGAGAAGGAGAGCTATTCATCTGATAATGTTGTAATGGGTGTGGGAAGAAGTGGAGCTAAGAAGATGATGAAGCTCTGTAAGAAGCATAACATTGCGTATAAGGCAGGGGCTATAGACCTTGGAGTGAGAGTAGAGGTGCCTGATGTGGTAATGAAGGACATCAATAAAAACTTCTATGAGGCTAAGATGGTATATTATACTGAAAAGTATAAGGACAAGATGAGAACTTTCTGCAGTAACCCAAGCGGATTTATAGCTGTGGAAAAGCACAGCGACGATGTAATTCTGGCTAACGGTCACGCGTATAAGAATAAGAAATCTACAAATACAAACCTGGCTCTTTTGTGTACTAAGACATTTACCGAGCCATTTGATCAACCTTTTGAGTATGCAACGGCAATAGCTAGAATGTCATCTATGCTTACATCTGGAAAGATACTGATGCAGTCATATGGAGATCTGAAAGCTGGAAGAAGATCCACTGAGGAAAGACTATCAAGGCTGAATATAATACCTACAACTGAGGACTATGTAGCTGGGGACATTGCTCTGGCGTGTCCAAAGAGAATACTGGATAACATCATCGAGTTTATAGAGGTTCACGACAAGGTAACTCCTGGATTTGCTTCAAGTGACCTTTTACTTTACTTCCCTGAGATAAAGTTCAGAAGTACAAGGGTAGTAATCGATAAAAACATGGAAACTTCAATTAAGGGACTCTACTCTGTGGGAGACAGTTCTGGATATGGAAGCGGACTTAATATCGCTGCAGTAATGGGAATCCTTGCAGCAAGACACATTGTGGGATAATTTTAAGCTGGGTGGGAGGAGTAATTCTCCCGCTTAAAACCGTTGAAAAATTTAATAATTATAAACTTTTTACTTTATATTACTAAAAAAAGTTGACATAAAATAGTATGATGTGGTAATATTAACCTGTAAATATGAAAAATTACTCTTATCGAGAGAGGCTGAGGGACTGGCCCTATGACGCCCGGCAACCTACCCAATGTGGTGTGGTGCCAATTCCAGAGCTCAATAAATATGGGCTTAAAGATGAGAAAGAAGATAAATTGAAATCCTCTTTCTTAACTGGAAAGAGGATTTTTTATTTCGAGTTATTTAGGGAAGGATAGAGCCAGAGTAATCCCTTGCCCAGGGAATAACTAAAAATTAAAGAAGAAGAGAAAAAGATTTAAGAAGGAGATGATTGAAAAAATGACAAAGAAAGTTTTATTTACTTCAGAGTGCGTGTCACCAGGGCACCCAGATAAAATAGCGGATCAGGTATCGGATGCAGTATTAGACGCATGCTTAAAGGATGATCCCAACTCAAGAGTAGCTTGTGAGGTATTCTGTACTACAGGTCAGGTAGTAGTAGGTGGAGAGATCACTACATCTACATATGTAGATGTTCAGAAGATTGTAAGAGAGAAGATCGACGAGATCGGATATAAGCAGGGGATGGGATTTGACTCAGACTGTGGTGTACTAAATGCTATCCACGCTCAGTCGCCTGATATTTCAATGGGTGTAGATATCGGAGGAGCAGGAGACCAGGGGATCATGTTCGGAGGAGCAGTAAATGAAACTCCAGAGCTTATGCCTCTTGCACTTGTACTTTCTAGAGAAATTATCACAAGACTAACTAGACTTACTAGAGCAAAGGACATCATCTGGGCAAGACCAGACGCTAAGTCACAGGTAACTCTAGCTTATGATGAGAATGGAAAGGTTGACCACGTAGATACAGTGGTACTATCTGTACAGCACCACCCAGATGTGACTCAGGAGGAGATCCACGAGACAGTTATCGAGCAGGTAATCAACCCAGTACTGGAGAAGTATGAGCTTAACCCTGCAGAGGTAAAGCACTTCCACATCAATCCAACTGGAAGATTTGTTATCGGAGGGCCTCACGGAGATGCTGGACTTACTGGAAGAAAGATAATCGTAGATACGTACGGTGGATACTTTAGACACGGAGGAGGAGCTTTCTCTGGAAAGGACCCTTCAAAGGTAGACAGATCAGCTGCATATGCTGCAAGATGGGTAGCAAAGAACCTTGTTGCTGCAGGACTAGCTGAAAAGTGTGAAGTTCAGCTTTCATACGCTATCGGTGTAGTAGAGCCAACTTCTATCAAGGTAGATGCATTCGGAACTGGAAAGATCGATGAGGTTGTTATGGCTGAGATCGTAGAGAAGGTATTTGACCTTACTCCAAGAGGAATCGAGAGAGACCTTGAGCTTAGAAGCGGAAACTTCAAGTATCAGGATCTTGCTGCATTTGGTCACATTGGAAGAACAGATATCGACCTTCCATGGGAGAGACTAAACAAGGTAGAAGAGATAAAGGAGCTAGTTAAGTAATAACTTAGCTTGTTAAGAAAAGGGAGGAGCTAAACAGCTCCTCCCTTTTAATTGTTTAAATTTATCTGATAGATGAAACTCTACCCTCTGCTGTAGTAATAGTAACTCCGTTTTTAGAGATGTAATCTGAAAGGATCTCCTCTAAAGACTCATACTCTCCTAGTGTCTTCTTCCCCTTTAGAGACTCATACTGGTCCCCTCCAACTGCCATGAAGTCATTTGTTGCAAGGGAGTAAGTTTTAGCTGGATCAAGCTTTTCTCCGTTATCAAGGGTAACCTCTACAACTCTGCTGAAAGCCTCCTGGCTAGGGTCGAACTTAACCTTCATACCATCTACATGTGGGAATGCTCCCCTTGCATTTGGATATGACTGAATACCATTTTCAAGGGCATCAATGATGTCCTGACCAGTAACCTCGATCACCACAACATAGTTACCAAATGGAAGTACCGAGATTACATCTCCCTTCTTGATGTCTCCCTGTTTGATAGAAGCTCTGATTCCTCCACCATTTGTAAGGGCAAGGTCCGCTCCTGTCTTATCTAGCATAGCTGTAGTAAGAAGGTTTCCAAGGTTTGTCTCCCCGGCTCTTACCTGTCCTCTCTCTCCGTCTAGAGTAACATCTGTATGTCCAACTACAACACCTGTAATCTTTTCATTTTCAACCTTGATTCTGTTGATAGTATCCACAACAGCCTGGTCCTTGGCTACTCCGCCAACAACTCTTGTTTCAACCTCTTTAATAATCTTAGTTCTCTCTGTTGGTAGAACAAGGCTGTCATCAGCATAGATCAGGTCTGGATTGACGATCTGATCGTTAGCTGCCATTATTGTACCCTGAGGGATGTTGTGGCTGAATGAGATCTCAGAGAGAGTATCTCCAGCTTTTATTGAGTAGTCCTCATTAACCTTGACTACTGCTTCCTTTTCTACCTCTACTTCCTCAGTTCTTCCCATAGCCTCTTCCTTCGAGATAAGGGAAGCAGTGGCACTTGTAGAACCGTCCTTGTTGATCGAGATATCTACCTTACCAAGGTTCTTGTCGTAGAATCCAGTCTGAACGATTAGAGTGTCTCCGATCTGAAGTCCGTTTTTAAGGGTAGTGTGGCTGTGACCGTCAACGATAAGGTCGATTCCCTGAACTTCCTCAGCCAGTCTGATACTTGTGTAGTATGAATCCTCATCTACACCCAGGTGGGATACAGCTACGATGTAGTTAACTCCCTCCTTGCTCATATCCTCTACAGCCTTCTTAGCAGTAGCAATTGGGTTTGTGAATGTAACAGCCTCTACATTGGCAGGACTTGTCTTATATGCAGTCTCAGGAGTAGATACCCCAAGAATACCTATCTTCATACCGTCGATCTCCTTGATGATATAAGGTTTGAACGCTGTATTTCCATCCTCCTTATACTCAACATTTGAAGCCAGAACCTCAAAGTTCATCTTGTCCTCTAACTCCTCTAGTCTGTCCAGACCATAGTTGAAGTCGTGGTTTCCTGGAGCCATAGCGACATAGTCCATAGTATTCATTATCTCTACGATAGATTCTCCCCTTGAAAGAGCAGCAAATACAGTTCCGTGGATAGTATCTCCAGCATCTAGAAGAAGAACGTTGTCGTTGTTTTTTCTAACGTTATCTACAAGAGTCTTAACTCTGGCATATCCCATTCCGTCATACTTCCCCTCCTCTACTCTACCGTGAGTATCGTTAAGGTGCATTATAACCAGGTGTTTGTCCTCATTTACCTGTAACTTCTCCACCTTGGTAGCAGAGGGAACGTTTGCCTCCTGCTTTGTCTGATTTGCACTTTCAGTCTGGCTACAGGCTGCAAGAACAGCTACAAGAGCAAGAACTGAAAGGGACTTCGAATACTTCTTTAACATACTTTCTCTCCTTGTGTAAACATTGTTTGTATAGTGATAGCCGGCGTGACCGGCCCTTACTAATTAAGTTATCAGGTGGATCTTCTGCTGAGAAAAGATCCACCTGGAATACAGCCTGCCTAATCCCTTCTGCTGTAGAGGTAGGCTGAGATAGCTGCAGTAAATGGCACTGTAAGAACGATTCCGATACTTCCAGAAAGTGCCTGGATTACCTCTGTGGCAAAGACCGGCATATTCATTACCTGGGTATATCCCATCCTGAACCCCCAGATCATAAGGAGCATATTGAGGGCTCCCCCTGTAAAGGCAAGGATAAGGGTGTTTGTCATAGTTCCCATAATATCCCTTCCGATATTCATAGAGGAGATGAAGAGCTCCCTCTGGCTGGGTTTTGATGCTTCAGCCAGCTCATAGGCCGAGGAAGCTATGGACATGGCCACATCCATTACAGCTCCAAGGGAAGCTATAAGGATTCCTGTAAAGATAAGGCCGTCAAACTTTATCGGGAACCTGCTGGAAAGATAGAGAAGCTGATCTCCATACTCCAGGTAGGTGTTTGACAGCTTGGCCAACCTTCCAAAGGTATAGGCCATTATCCCTGCAATGATTATTCCGCTGAGGGTTCCTGCAATGGCCGCCATGGTCTTCCTGTCGAAATCTCCTATAAGGATAAGGGAGATTCCCGTTATGACAGCGGAGAGGAGGATGCTCCAGAAGATAGGGTCCCTTCCTGAAAAGAGAAGGGGGATGAGCACGAAGAATACAACGGTACTGGTAAAGGCAAGGGCAAGGATGGACTCCAAGCCCCTCTTTCCGCTGAGAAGGAGGATAACTCCCAAGAATACTCCTCCCAGAAGATAGATCCATCCCTCGCTCTTATAGCTGTAGAGCCATATCCCCAGGTCATCCCCATTCTCCCTCAGGGTAAACACAGCCTTCATTCCAGGATAGGCTATATAGTTTCTCTCGGCACTGATATAGTTTGTGACATCAAAGGTTTCTCCCCTGTACTTCCCCTGGGTAATTTTAACCAGAAGCTCCTGCCTACCTATCTTTCTGGATGGATAGAGATCGTGGGGCTCTATCTTCTCCTCCCTGACTTCCAATACAACTCCCTTGCTGTAGTGGTAGTTGAAGTGCTTTTCCACCTTGGACTCCCTGTTGAGGTAGATGGAAAGGGCAATTATAGCTACAATACTCAGGATAACTCCCAAGTTAAAAGTATTTTTTGACACCATAGAACTCTCCTTGGATAAGGTATTCCATTGGAATCCATAT
This sequence comes from uncultured Fusobacteriaceae bacterium, assembly GCA_964430145.1. Lineage (GTDB taxonomy): Bacteria > Fusobacteriota > Fusobacteriia > Fusobacteriales > Fusobacteriaceae > Propionigenium. The sequence continues at coordinate 9,737 of CAYSGC010000010.1, forward strand.
CCCCGTTGTAGGGAGGTTTTCAGCCTCCTGGAGACATGAAACTACAGATGGGATACTATTTTTTCTTTAATAGACCTTCAAGATACTTGATCTTCTTTATTTCAACGGATCCTCCCCTAATCTGGATAACCCCCTCATCGGCCAGCTGATCCAGAGTTCTGTAGAAGAGGTTGCTTTTTATATCCAGCCTAGCAAGGAGATCCTTTTTCTTGGACGGGTCAAACCTTCCCAGATTTCCTCCGCACTCCAAGAGAAAGTAGGCTGTCTTTTCCAGGGTTTTGAAGTTTGACCTTACAAAGTTTTCCTTGTAGCTCTCCAGAAAAAAGAGCTGGTTTCCCACAACATCTCTGTACATCTCCTTTAGGATACCCAGGTTATTCTCTAGCTCATCCCTTAGATCCTCTGGGATAAGAAGAAGGCAGCTGCCCTCCAGAGCTTTGATAAGACACCTCTTTAATTGTGGTTTATAGGTGACACTTAAAAACTTGGATCTTCCGCCAGAGGGAAGGGAAAGGACATCTCCGAAAAAATTGGTATAGGAAAAATCGATATCTCCCCTCAAGAGATAGATGATATCCTCAGTGGGGTTTATGCTGTCTCCAGCCTTTAAATGTAGAACTTTGCACCTGTCTATATGGGTGAAATCTTTAAAGATGGATTCCTCTAAAATCTCCTTCCAATTCACAGTAAGACCTCCCTAGTTTGAAATAAATCTAAGTTAGAGTTTATGGGATTTGGGAGGATTTGTAAAGTTTTTTTCTCAGATGGAGCTTCACACACGCTGTAAAAGGGGAAAGGGGGAAGGACCTCCCCCAGGGGCAGATATTGGTATCTTCAGGTCTTCAGGGGTAAGGAATATTGTAAATAGGGGGTAAATATGCTAATATTGTAGTGAAAAACTTTGAAAATGAAAGCACTGGGAGGGAATATGAGTTTTTTTAAGAAGATATTTGGAATAGGGAAGAAAAAAGAGGAAGAAGATAGAGAGATAGATGAGCAGAGACTTGCTGAGGAGAAAGCTAGAGAGGAGAAGATAGCTGAGGAGGAAGCCAAGGCAGTGGCTGAAAAGAAGGCTGCTGAGGAGGCAGAAGCAGCAAGGGAAGCCAAGGAGAGAGAGGAAGCTGAAAGAAGAGCTGCCGAGGAGGCGAGACTTGCTGAAGAGAGAAGAGTGGAGGAAGCAAGGGCTGAAGCAGAGAGGAGAGCTCTAGAGGAAGCAGAGAGGATAAAGGCAGAGGAAAGAGCCAGACTTGCCGAGGAAGCAAGACTTGCTGAGGAGCAGAAGGCCAGAGAGGAAGAGGAGAGGAAGACCAAGGAGGAGAAGGCTCGTGAGGAGGAGAGAGCAAGAGCTCAGGCAGCCCTAAGAGAAGCTCCTAAGAAGAAAGGTATCTTCGCATCCCTGAAGGAGAAGCTGGTAAAATCCAGAGAGGGACTCTTTGGAAAGATGAAGAAGTTCTTTGCTGGAAGAAGTGTTATAGATGAGGATATGTATGAGGAGCTAGAGGAGATTCTTATCCAGTCGGATATAGGTATGGATATGACCCTTAAGATAGTGGACAGGCTGGAGAAGGAAGTTAAAGCCAGAGGAATAAAGGACCCTGCCCTTGTGTATGACGTCCTCAAGGATGTAATGGAGGGATTCCTTATAAGCGAGGGGACGGACCTGGATATATACAAGCCGGGGCTTAATGTACTTCTTGTAGTGGGAGTAAACGGAGTAGGAAAGACAACTACCATAGGAAAGATAGCAAGTAAGCTGGTAAAGGAAGGAAAGAATGTAGTAATAGGAGCAGGAGATACCTTTAGAGCTGCAGCCATCGAGCAGCTGGAGGAGTGGGCAGACAGAGCAGGAGCAGATATCATCAAGCACTCCCAGGGAGCAGACCCGGGAGCGGTGGTTTTTGACACTCTGGAAGCGGCAAAGAAGAGAAATGCTGATGTAGCTATAATAGATACTGCAGGAAGACTGCATAATAAGAACAACCTGATGAAGGAGCTTGAAAAGATTAATACTATTATAGGAAAGCAGGTTGGAGAACACAACTACGAGAGTGTTCTTGTGATAGACGGAACTACAGGTCAGAACGGTTTAAGCCAGGCAAAGGTATTCAATGAGGTAACGGACCTGACTGGATTTATCGTAACCAAGCTGGACGGAACAGCCAAGGGGGGAATAGTATTCTCAATATCTGAGGAGCTGAAGAAGCCTATTAAGTATATCGGTGTGGGAGAGGGAATAGAGGACCTGAGAGTCTTTGATTCAAAGGAGTACATCAAAGCGATATTTGAGTAGTTAAGTGGAGGAAGACCCCGTATCGGGTCTTCCTTTTATTGTGTTAAATCCTAAGAATTTGAGATCAGATTGATAAAAAATTAACATTGTTTAGGTGGGAGGTGTTTGATATAGGTGACTTTGTCTTTTGGGGTACACGTTTCTAACCAAGGAAAATAAGGGATAGAGCATAAAAATGGTATCTTTTGCGGAAAAAAATAGGAAAAAATTGTTTAAATATGGTTTGAATTTGATCAAAATGTGGTAATATAAGGATAGGAAAACTGAAAAAGTGATAAAAAGTGTTAAGTGATAGTTAAAAACTGTTTGAAAATACTTGTAAAAAAACTTTTTTTTTGGTAAGATAGCTAAGTATTATTAAATTAGGTCAAACACTTAAAGACTTATTTATTTTTAGGAGGAATCTAGTGAGTATCATACTAAAGATCAAAGAAAAATCTAAAGCATTAGGTAAGAAGATCGTATTACCTGAAGCAACAGACGAAAGAGTTCTAAGAGCTGCAGCAGATGTAGTTAAAGAGGGACTAGCTGTTCCTGTACTTGTTGGAAACGAAGCTACAATCAAAGCAGATGCAGAAAAATTAGGTATTAATCTTGAGGGAGCAGTAATTGCTGACCCTAACAATTGTGAAAAAATAGATGCATACGTAGCTAAGCTTGTTGAGCTAAGAGCTAAGAAGGGTATGACTGAGGAGAAGGCTAAGGAGATCCTTACAACTGACGTTAACTTCTTCGGTGCAATGATGGTAAAGATGGGAGACGTAGACGGAATGGTATCTGGATCTGACTCACCTACATCAAATGTACTTAGAGCAGGAATTCAGATTGTAGGAACTAAGCCTGGAATGAGAACGGTTTCATCTGTGTTCCTAATGGAGCTTGCTTCAAAGCAGGAGACATACGGAGACATTCTTCTATTTGGAGACTGTGCAGTAATTCCTGAGCCAACATCTGAGCAGCTTGCTGATATCGCAGCAGGTGCAGCAGAGACAGCTAAGGCAGTAGCTGGACTTGATCCAAAGGTAGCTCTAATGTCATTCTCAACTAAGGGATCTGCTAAGCACGATACTGTAGATACAGTTATTGAAGCAGGAAAGATCCTTGCTGAAAGAGGAGTAGACTTCGAATTCGAAGCTGAGCTTCAGGCAGATGCGGCTCTAGTGGCAGCAGTAGGAGCTAAGAAAGCACCTGAGTCAAAGGTTGCAGGAAAGGCTAACATCTTAGTATTCCCTAACCTGGCAGCAGGAAACATCGGATACAAGCTTGTTCAAAGACTTGCTGGAGCAGAAGCTCACGGACCACTACTACAAGGTCTTGCAGCACCAATCAACGACCTTTCTAGAGGATGTTCTGTATCAGATATCGTAAACCTTACAGCAATAACAGCTGTACAGGCAGGATAGTAGACAGTTATAAAAGTTAAAGGTTTAAGAATATATAATAAAAAAACTTAGGAGGAAACCATAAAATGAAGGTTTTAGTAATCAACTGCGGAAGTTCTTCGCTAAAGTATCAGTTAATGAACCCAGAATCAGGAGAGGTATTTGCAGTAGGTCTGTGCGACAGAATCGGAATCCACGGTTCTAAGCTAGAGTACGAAGTACCAGCAACTGACTTTGAAATCACTTTAGAGAACGATATGCCTACTCACAAGGAAGCACTAGAGATGGTAATCGGAGCTTTAGTAAATGAGGAGTACGGAGTAATCAAATCTGTAGAGGAAGTTGACGCTATCGGACACAGAGTAGTACACGGTGGAGAGGCATTTGCTGATTCAGTACTACTTACAGAAGAAGTGCTGAAGGCTGTAGAAGAGAACAACGAGCTAGCTCCACTACACAACCCAGCAAACCTAATGGGTGTTGAGACTTGCATGAAGCTTATGCCAGGAAAGCCAAACGTTGGAGTATTTGATACAGCGTTCCACCAGACTATGCCTGCAAAAGCATTTATGTACCCAGTACCTTACGCTGATTACAAAGAGCTAAAAGTTAGAAAGTATGGATTCCACGGAACTTCTCACAAGTTCGTATCGACTACTGCAAGAGAGATCATGGGTAACCCTGAGGCTTCGAAAGTAATCGTTTGTCACCTTGGAAACGGTGCGTCTGTATCAGCTGTAAAGGACGGAAAGTGTGTAGATACATCTATGGGACTTACTCCTCTACAGGGTCTAATGATGGGAACTAGATGTGGAGATATCGATCCTGCAGCAGTTCTTTACATCAAGAACAAGAGAGAGCTTACAGACAAGGAAATGGATGCTAGAATGAACAAGCAGTCTGGAATCCTAGGAATCTTCGAAAAGTCTTCTGACTGTAGAGACCTTGAGATGGCAGCAGCAGATGGTGATGAGAGAGCAGAGCTTGCTATCGACATGATGACATACAGAATCAGATCTTACATCGCTCAGTACGCAGCAGCTATGGGTGGAGTAGACATGATCTGTTTCACAGGTGGAATCGGAGAGAACTCTTCACTAGTAAGAGCTAAGGCATTAGAAGGTCTTGAGTTCATGGGTGTAGAGCTTGACGAAGAAGTAAACTCTGTAAGAAAGAAGGGAAGCGTAAAGCTTTCTAAGGATTCTTCTAAAGTAGCAGTTTACAAGATCCAGACAAACGAAGAGCTAGTAATCGCTAGAGACACTTACTCAATCGTAAAAGGAAACTAATTAATATAGACCAGTCCATAGGACTGGTCTTTTTTTATAATCTTTACAAAAATAAACCTTTGAACTATTTCTCTTCTAATATCTTTTTAATTAGGTTGAGGTATATCTTTCTTGCGGCCCCTGTCTTATAGGTAGATTCAGATCTCTGGTCGGTTACCGGCTGAAAGAGGTTTTTATACTTCTCAAATAGAACCTCTAACTCCTCCATATCTCCTCCTCTATTGATTACCTCTGTGATCCCTTCCTCGACATTCCTGTTTCTGATAACAGTTGGCCCTAGACCACCCATTGCAATCTTAAGGTCTGTAAGGTTCTTATCTTCATATTTATATGCAGCAAAGAAGTTCACCTTGGAGAGGGAGTTTGCCTCCCGTCCGGAGATCTTGGTCCAAAAATACTTATACTCCTCTAGAGGGCAATAGATTATAACCTCCTTTAATAGTTCATCCTTTCCTAGAGCTGTCTTCTTTCTTCCCAGGATAAATTCCTCTATGGGAAGCTCTCTCTCACAGCCTTTTTTAATCAGCTTCACCCTTCCATCCAGGGCGTAGACCATGGGAAGGAGATCCCCGATGGGGGAGGCATTGCAGAGGTTTCCCCCCACACTTGCCCAGTTTCTTATTCCCGGAGATGCAATGCTTCTCACCAACTCCTCTATAAAGGGGATATCCTTCTCTTTCAATAAGATGGAGAGGGTCACCCCTGCCCCTATTGATAGGTAAGTATCCCTTCTTGTGATTTTTTTCAGCTCATGAATGCCCTCTGTGAAGATAATGGAACCTTCCTGGGTTCTTCCCAGCATTAAGTCGGTTCCCCCGGCTATAATTCTGCTATCCTTATTTTTCAGTGCCTCCAAGGCCTCCTCTAAAGTATCGGGATAGTATGCCTTCATCATAGTTTCCCCACCTCTCTAGCTGCAGATTTAATGGCTTCTATTATAGATAGATACCCCGTGCATCTGCACAAGTTTCCAGAGATAGCCTCCCTTATATCCTCCTCCTTGGGATTTGGAGTGGATTTTAAGAGGGAGTAGGCCGCAAGAACCATACCAGGTATGCAGAAGCCGCACTGAACAGCCCCGTACTCCTCCAAGGAGCTCTTCAAGATTGAAAACTCCCTGGTATCCCTTATCCCCTCAACAGTTAAGACGGATTTATTTCTAACCTGTCCCACTGGAGTAATGCAGGCCAGGGCCATCCTTTCGTCGATCAATACCGAACATGCCCCGCACTCCCCCTCTCCGCATCCTACCTTGCAACTGGTTACACCCATGGTATCTCTTATGAAATCTATGAGTCTTGCCATTGGGGAACCGCAATACACTACATCCTCATTATTTAACTTAAACTTTATCTTCATCCAATACCTCCATTAAAAACTCGGGATTTAGGGGGACCCTCTTTATCTCACAATTGAAAGCCCTGTTTACAGCTGCTAGGATAGCAGGAGCTACTCCTATAAAGGGAAGCTCTCCCAATGCCTTAGCCCCCATGGGGCCCTGCTCTCCCCTATTTTTAAAAAAGGACACCTCCACTGGGAATATATCCTTTGAAGTGGGAATCAGGTAGTCTGTTAAGTTTTTCTGGAGGAGGGCTCCCCTGTGGTCAAACTTCATGACCTCCATGTGGGAGTATCCCGCTCCCTGAACGACCCCTCCCTGGACCTGGCCCAAAGCTATCTTGGGGTCTATAGGCGTACCTATATCGTAGACGCCCCAATACTTTATGGGGTATATCCTGTAGCTTATTAAATCTACCTCTATCTCTATAACATTCACAGCAAAGGAGTGGCTGATATTTGCGTCCCCCAGGTGTTTTTCATCCTCCCACCGATATCCAGCAGGGTGTCTGTACTCCTCTACAATTTCAAACTCCCCTGGAAGAGTGAGTTTTTCCCTGAGTTTCTCAGCGGCTCTCTCCAAAAGCTTTCCTATAATCAAGATAGATCTTGAGGCCACTGTGGGCCCTGAGTCGGGGCAGTTCTTTGAGTCTGGAATTGCATAGATAATCCTTTCCAGGGGGATAGCCAGAACGTGGGCGACTATTTTTCTCAGAGTTATGTGGGCCCCCTGCCCTATATCCACTATGGATGAATATATAACTACTTTGCCGTCCCTTCTCTTCATGAGCCTTACCTTGGACTTAGCAATATTCTTCTCCACATTTCCAGTTAGACCACCGCCCAAGGTAGAAAAGGAGAGGCCTATGGATCTGACTCTGTTTTTATCTGTGGCAGAAATTTCTTTGGATTTATCGTAGTAGCAGCTCCTCTTCAAAACCTCCTCCAGCATCTCTTCCAGAAAAACCTCCTCCCTGTAGCTTCCCCCTGTAGTGGTGGGGTCTCCCCTTTTAACCAAATTTCTTCTCTTGAGTTCCAGGGAGGAGACTCCCACCCTTTTAGCTATGATATCCAGAAGGGTTTCCATACAAAAATTCCCCTGGGGAGCCCCAAAGCCCCTCCAGGCTCCAAAGGAGAGCTTGTTGGTCTTCAGGGTTCTTCCCACCACCTTTAAGGCAGGAACCCTGTAGACACCGCAGCACTTTGCCATCATAAGTTCCAGGACTAAATTGGATAAGCCCTCATAAGCTCCCGCTTCTAGCTTTATATCCACCTCTGCCCCAAGGATGTTAAGATTATCATCTAAAAATATCTCGTAGGATGTCTGGGAGGGGTGACGTTTAGTTGTGGAGATTATATCCTCCTCCCTGTCGTAAACTATCTTCACGGTACCTCTGCTTTTTATGGCTCCCAGGGATGCATGGCATGCTATCAGGGAGGGGAAATCCTCCTTACCTCCAAATCCCCCTCCTATAGAGGGCTGAATCACCCTTACGGGGTAGCCTGTACAGTACTCCACCGCTTCCTTGACTGGAAAGAAGGACTGGAGAGAACCCCAGATTGTAATCTCTCCATCTGCATACTCTGCCACCATGGACTGGGGTTCCAAGTATACATGCTCCTGTACTCCCGTTTCAAAGCTCTCCTTAAATGAGTAAGCCGCCCTCATCTTTGCAGATGTCAGATCTCCCCTCTCCAGGGTGTATTCTGTGAAGAGATTTTTTTCTCCTCCTCTGAGGGAGTCTGGGATACTCAGAATGGGTTCTAGTTCTTGGTACTCCACCACTGTTTCCTTCAATAACTTCCTTAAAATGTCTCTATCCTTACCTATAAATAGTGCTATGGGCTCCCCGATATATCTCACTGTACCATCTGAAAATACAGGCTGGTCCTCCCCTATTATCTTAATCACATTGTTTTGGGGGATGTCATCTCTGTCTACAATGTAGTACCCCGAAGGTAGGGTAGGGTAGTGGATACTTAAGATCTTCCCGTAGGCTATGGTAGATCTCAGGGTCCTTCCGTGAAGAAGGTTATCCATCCTTATATCATCGGTATAGGTTGCCTCACCTGTTATCTTATCCTCTAAACTCTCCTTGATTATCACGTTTCTTTTTTTTTCCATACAGCTACACTCCTAACAACCTTTATCAATATATTCAATCATTTATCTGATTTCTTTTTTAGTGCAGGTTGGAAACGAAGGAACTTTATTGTTGGCCGGTTATATCACAGGAGTAGTAATTTAGTCCACGTAAATTTTCTATTCTAACAGGAGTAGGAGTTATCCCCTTGGGAGGATTGGATGAAAAATGATGTTCCTCCTTGATATTTGGAGATTTTGGATATAAAAATATGTAGTAGAAGAAAGGAAAGAATGAATGAGAAGGGGGAAGTATGAGGTTTAGAGCTATAAGGGTTTTTGAGGAAGGGGATGGATATGTTAAGAGAATAGTTGAGAGGAATACAGAGGAGCTTCCAGAGGGAGAGCTTCTCATAAGGGTGGAGTACTCCTCTCTCAACTACAAGGATGCTCTGTCGTGCATGGGAAACAGGGGGGTGACCAGGGAGTATCCCCACACCCCGGGAATAGATGCAGGGGGAGTGGTAGTAACCTCTGAGAGCGATAAGTTTAAGGCAGGGGACAGGGTAGTGGTAACGGGCTACGATCTGGGGATGAATACCGACGGAGGCTTTGGCGAGTATATAAGGGTGCCAGAGGAGTGGGCGGTAAAGGCAGATACAATAGATGTAAGGGATGCCATGATCTATGGGACAGCAGGATATACAGCTGGTCAGCTGGTCTATGAGGTGCTCATGGAGGACCTTGCACCAGAGGCTGGAGAGATCCTGGTGAGCGGAGCCACAGGGGGTGTGGGAAGCCATGCTGTAAAGATCTTGGTAAAGCTGGGATATAATGTGGTGGCTGTGGTAAACAGCCAGGCAGAGAGGGAGATGGCTCTATCTATGGGGGCAGTTGGAACCATAACCAGGGAGGAGAGTGTGGACACCACAGGAAAAGCCCTTCTCAGCCAGAGGTGGGCATCGGTGATAGATACCGTAGGGGGACCCTTTCTTTCCACAGCAGTGAGACAGGTGAAGTTCGGAGGGGTGGTGGCCACCTGCGGGAATGTGGCGGGAAGTAATATAGGTGACCTTACGGTATATCCGTTCATTCTGAGGGCTGTAAAGCTTAAGGGAGTAGCTTCTGCATACTCCAGCAGAAGGAGGAGGAGTATAATCTGGGAGAAACTTGCCAAGGAGTGGAGAAGTCCTGAATTCGATACAAATATCTGTGAAGTGAACTTAGAGGGGATGATGAGGGCTGTGGACGATATGATTGGAGACAAACTTCTGGGGAGGGTGGTGCTGAAACACAAGTAAAACTTGACATGCCTTGTCGAAAAAAGCTATAATGATTATAGTTTTGAAACTATTTTAAAAACTGTAAAATTGATTTCGTTGACATAGATATATTTCTCTGTTGATGTTGGTACGAAAACGTACTAAAAGGAGGAGATATGAAGTTCAAAGCTGTCAGAGTATTTGAAGAAGAGGGGAATTTTATCCCCAGGATAATAGAGAGAAGTGTGGAGGACCTTCCATCGGGAGATGTGGTGATAAGGGTGGCGTATTCCTCCTTAAACTATAAGGATGCTCTTTCCTGTATAGGTAATAGGGGGGTGACCAGGGAGTATCCCCATACACCTGGAATAGATGCTTCTGGAGTGGTGGTTGAATCCACAGATCCGCAGATCCATGCAGGAGAAGAGGTTATAGTAACAGGTTACGGCCTGGGAATGAATACCGACGGAGGCTTTGGTGAGTATATAAGAGTCCCGGCAAGCTGGGTTGTAAAAAAGCCAGAGGGGATTTCCCTGAAGGAGGCAATGATCTATGGGACAGCAGGATTTACAGCGGCCCTTTCGGTATATGAACTTGTAGAGGTTGTAAAGCCTGAAGCGGGACCTGTGCTGGTTATAGGAGCAGCTGGAGGAGTGGGAAGCCACTCGGTAAAGTTCCTTGTGAAGCTCGGCTATGACGTTGTGGGAGTAGTAGGAAGCGAAGCTGAAAGAGAGTTTGTGCTGAGCCTTGGAGCAAGGGACACAATAAGCAGGGAGGAAGCAGATGACAAATCTGGAAAACCTATGCTCAAGCAGCTGTGGGCCGGTGTAGTAGATACTGTGGGAGGGAATCCCCTCTCTACGGGAATAAGATCTACCAAGTATGGAGGAGTAGTAACTACCTGCGGAAATGTAGCAGGGGGAGGAATCCCCGAGATGAATGTATATCCATTTATCCTGAGGGGAGTACGTCTCATTGGCATAGACTCTGTAAATTGCCCTAGGGAGAAGAGAGAGGATGTATGGAGCAGGCTCTCAGACTCGTGGAAGGGAGAGAACCTGAACAGAGGAGTATTAGAGGTAGGCATAGAGGAGATAATGGAGAAAGTGAAAAAAATGTTGAATTCAGAGCTTGTGGGAAGAGTATTACTAAAACATTAGTGATGAAAAGCTGAAATTTTTCAGCTTTTTTATTGTGCAAAACTTTAAATTGCAGGTTAAAAATTCTATAATTGACTTTAACAGTGAGACTCATAGTGTAAACTCCTGTGAATTTTTTCAAAAAACCTCATGTTTGAAATCTGACAACTTAACATATCTCGAAGTACTTTTTTATTTAACAAATTTCCTGGAATTTCCACATTTCAGGTATTAAACAGCATAACAAGAACAGAGGAATAAACACATGTGTTGATACAGAAAAGAAATAAAAGTCAATAGTGTAGAAAAGGAACAGTGAGAACAAAAAAGTTCTTGGTTTTGTTAATTTATACTTAACAAAAATTAATTGGCATCCATCTGGAGATTAAGAAAATATTCACTTTTATGAAAAATTAAATTGTTTTGATTAGCATAATATTTACCAAGACTTAACAAAAAAAAGTTGACAAAAGGTATTTGGAGAACTAAAATACCCTTAGAATAGCCTTGGAAATTGAAGTGTGAAGAAGAAAAGAAAACTTCTTCAAAGAGATAAAAGAAATGTTTGAAGATTGTTGACACTTTTCACACCAAGAGGTAATATTCTAGAGGATTAAAAAAAGGTAAAGTTTTTATTTTAACAAGTATTTAAATTTACTAGAAAATATAAAACAATGTATTACCGAATATCTTTAAGGAGGGACAGTATAATGGCAAAAAAGATGCAAACTATGGATGGTAACCAAGCTGCAGCATATGCTTCATACGCATTTACGGAAGTAGCGGGAATCTTTCCAATCACTCCATCATCGCCAATGGCGGAGTACACAGACCTATGGGCAGCACAAGGAAAGAAAAACTTATTCGGAGTACCTGCAAAGGTAGTTGAGATGCAATCAGAGGGAGGAGCTGCTGGTACAGTACACGGTTCACTTCAGGCTGGAGCACTAACAACAACTTATACAGCTTCACAGGGACTACTACTTAAGATACCTAATATGTACAAGATCGCAGGAGAGCTACTACCAGGTGTAATTCACGTATCTGCTAGATCGCTTTCTGCACAAGCACTGTCTATCTTTGGAGATCATTCAGATGTATACTCTGCAAGACAATCTGGATTTGCAATGCTAGCATCTGGATCTGTACAGGAAGTAATGGACCTTGCTGGAGTTGCTCACCTAGCAGCTATCAAGGGAAGAGTACCATTCATGCACTTCTTCGATGGATTCAGAACTTCTCACGAGATTCAAAAAGTTGAGCTTATGGACTACTCTGTATTCGACAGACTAGTAGACAAGAAAGCTATCCAGGAGTTCAGAAAGAACGCTCTTAACCCTGAGAGCCCAGTAACAAGAGGAACTGCTCAGAACGACGATATCTACTTCCAGACTAGAGAAGCACAGAACAAGTTCTACGATGCAATTCCTGATATCGTAGCTGAGTACATGGCAGAGATCTCAAAGGAAACTGGAAGAGAGTACAAGCCATTCACATACTATGGTGCTGAAGATGCAACTAACATCGTAATCTCTATGGGATCAGCTAATGAGATGATCAAAGAGACTATCGACTACTTAACAGCTAAGGGAGAGAAGGTAGGACTACTTAACGTACACCTATACAGACCATTCTCAGCTAAGTACTTCATGGACGTACTACCTAAGACTGTAAAGAGAATCGCAGTACTAGACAGAACTAAAGAGCCAGGAGCAATGGGAGAGCCTCTATACCTTGACGTAAGAAACCTATTCTACAACAAGGAAGATGCACCTATGATCATCGGTGGAAGATACGGACTATCATCTAAGGACACTAACCCAGCACAGATCATCGCTGTATTCAAGAACCTTGCAGCTGAGACTCCAAAGAACGGATTCACAGTTGGAATCAACGACGACGTTACTCACCTTTCACTAGATGTTGAGCCACTAAAGTCAATCGTACCTGCTGACGTAAGAGAGTGCCTATTCTACGGACTAGGATCTGACGGAACAGTTGGAGCGAACAAGAACTCAATCAAGATCATCGGAGACAAGACTGATCTATATGCACAGGGATACTTTGCATATGACTCAAAGAAATCTGGAGGAGTTACTAGATCTCACCTTAGATTCGGTAAGGACCCAATCAGATCTACTTACCTTGTAAACGAAGCAAACTTCGTAGCATGTTCTGTACCTGCTTACCTAGGAAAGTACGACATGGTTGAATTCCTAAAGGAAAACGGATCATTCCTTCTTAACTGTATCTGGAATGAAGAGGAGACAATTGCAAACCTTCCTAACTCAGTAAAGAAGATCTTAGCAGAGAAGAAAGCTAAGCTTTACACTATAAACGCAACAAAACTAGCTTCTGAGATCGGACTTGGAACTAGAACTAACACTATCATGCAATCTGCATTCTTCAAGCTTGCTGATGTAATCAACTTCGAAGAAGCTCAGAAGTACATGAAGGAGTATGCTGAAAAGTCTTACTCTAAGAAGGGTACTGAGATTGTAGAGATGAACTACCAGGCTATCGACAGAGGAGCAGGAGAGCTTGTTGAGATCGCAGTAGATCCAGCATGGGCTAACCTAACAGTTGAAGATATGTCTGAGTGCTGCGGAAACAAGGACTGTGCTTGCGGAATCAAGCCTGACTTCATCAAGAACATCTGTGACCCAGTAAACGCAATCAAAGGAAACGACCTACCAGTATCTGCATTCAACGGATATGAGGATGGTACATTTGAGAATGGATCAACTGCATATGAGAAGAGAGGAATCGCAGTAAACGTACCTCACTGGGTATCTGAGAACTGTATCCAGTGTAACCAGTGTGCATATGTATGTCCACACGCAGTAATCAGACCATTCCTAATCAACGAAGAGGAGAAGGCAAACGCTCCAGAGATGACTACTCTTAAGCCAATCGGTAAGGGACTAGAAGGTCTTGAGTACAAGATGCAGGTTTCTCCACTAGACTGTACAGGATGTGGATCATGTGCTAATGTTTGTCCTGCACCTAAAGGAAAGGCACTTGAGATGAGACCTATCGGAGAAGAGATGGAAGCTGGAGAGCAAGTACTAGCTGACTACCTATTCAACCAGGTATCATACAAGGATGAGTTAATGCCAAAGACAACTGTAAAGGGATCTCAGTTTGCACAGCCACTATTTGAGTTCCACGGAGCTTGTGCTGGATGTGGAGAGACTCCATACATCAAGGCAATCACTCAGTTAGTAGGAGACAGAATGATGATAGCTAACGCTACTGGATGTTCTTCTATCTACGGAGGATCAGCACCTGCAACTCCATACTGTAAGAACGCTGAAGGACACGGACCAGCTTGGGCATCTTCACTATTTGAGGACAACGCAGAGTTTGGATACGGAATGTACACAGCGGTAGAAACAATCAGAGACAGAGTAGAAACTCTAATGGAAAACAACCTTGACAACGTACCAGCTAACGTAGCTGAGCTATTCAAGTCATGGATGGAAAATAGAAAAGACGGAGAGAAGACTAAGGCTATCACTAAGGAACTAGTTCCTGCACTAGAGGCTATGGGTGGAGAGTTAGCTGAAGAGCTTCTATCAATTAAGCAGTACTTCGTTAAGAAGTCACAGTGGATCTTCGGAGGAGACGGATGGGCATATGACATCGGTTACGGAGGACTTGACCACGTTCTAGCTACTAAGGATGACATCAACGTTCTAGTAATGGATACTGAGGTTTACTCTAATACTGGAGGACAGGCTTCAAAGGCAACTCCTACAGGAGCAGTAGCTAAGTTCGCTGCAGCAGGAATGCCAGTTAAGAAGAAGGACCTTGGAGCTATCGCAATGTCTTACGGACACATCTACGTAGCACAGGTATCTATGGGAGCTAACCAGGCTCAGTACCTGAAGGCTGTAAGAGAAGCTGAGGCATTTGATGGTCCATCACTAATCATTGCTTACGCACCATGTGTAAACCACGGAATCAGAAAAGGTATGGGTAAATCTCAGACTGAGATGAAGCTTGCTACTGAAACTGGTTACTGGCCACTATACAGATACAACCCATCTCTAGAGGCTGAAGGAAAGAACCCGCTTCAGATCGATTCGAAAGATCCTAAGTGGGAAGGATACCACGACTTCCTAATGGGAGAGGTAAGATACGCAACTCTTGCTAACTCTAAGCCAGAGAGAGCTAAAACTCTATTTGAGGCAAACAAGAAGGAAGCTCAGAGAAGATGGAGACAGTACAACAGATTAGCGGCTATGGACTTCGCATCAGAGAAGGAAGAGAACTAATCTAAATAGATAAAAGCTAAGGCCAGGGCTAATGCCCTGGTCTTTTTTTATTATTAAGGAAAGTATAGAGTTTATTAAAACTTTTCATGAAGCAGTTAGTGTTCCTATTGACTATCTGGATACGGCGTTATTTTGCTTTTTAATGGAAATGGAGGAAATCTTATGGATCTGTAAAGCTCAGATCCCAAAAGGGTAATCTGAGTTTTTTTAATAAAAACAGCAGGAAAAGGGGTTGGATACAACAGAGGAGATAAAGGAATAAAATTATAAACTAAGGTTATGAAAAGTAGTAAATGTATGAATAGAATCAATATAAAAGGGGGCAATAGATTGACACAGGCTCAAAAATGTTGTAATACAATTACTGATGATTTAAAATACAAAATGAACGTAAAATGAAGAAATGTTACTAAAATAAAGGTTGTGATGAAATTAAGTTGTTCTAAATCAGAGAAAAGGTCATAGGGGGGAAGTTTGTGGAAAGATATGTAATTGGGGAAAAGAGACTTACTATAGCTGACGTGGTGGATGTGGCAAGAAATGGATATCACGTGGAGGTCTCGGAAGCAGCATGGGAAAAGGTACAGAAATCCAGAGATCTTGTGGAGAAGTATGTAGAGGAGGAAAGGGTATCCTACGGAATAACTACCGGATTTGGAAAGTTTTCAGATGTAGTGGTGTCTCAGTCTGAAACTGCGGATCTGCAAAGAAACCTTATAATAAGCCATTCATGTGGGGTTGGGGAGCCCCTTCCTGAAGAGGTAGTAAGAGGTATTATGTTCCTTAGAATAGCTAACCTTTCCATTGGAAACTCAGGTATCAGAAGGGTAACTATGGAGAAGTTATTGGAACTTTTAAATAAGAGGGTACATCCGGTAGTGCCAGAGAAGGGATCTCTGGGAGCATCGGGGGATCTGGCACCTCTGTCCCACATAGTGCTTACGGTGCTGGGACTTGGGGAAGCCTTCTATAAGGGAGAGAGGATGAGCAGCGGAGAGGCTCTTGCAAAGGCAGGGATAGAACCGCTACCTAACCTGTCATCCAAGGAGGGACTGGCTCTTATAAATGGTACTCAGGTAATGA
The DNA here is from genome assembly GCA_964430145.1 of uncultured Fusobacteriaceae bacterium. Classification (GTDB taxonomy): domain Bacteria; phylum Fusobacteriota; class Fusobacteriia; order Fusobacteriales; family Fusobacteriaceae; genus Propionigenium. The sequence continues at coordinate 25,883 of CAYSGC010000010.1, forward strand.
CAGCTATTGGAGCCCTCGCAGTACACGATGCAGAGGTTCTGGCTAAGACAGCTGATATAGCATGCGCCCTAACATCTGAGGCACTAAATGGTATTACATGCGCCTATGATCACAAGGTACATGAGGTCAGGGGGCACTCGGGACAGATAGATACAGCTAAGAACCTGCTGAGAGTACTGGAAAACAGCAGGATGACAACTAAGCAGGGGGAGATGAGGGTTCAGGATCCATATGTACTTAGATGTGCACCTCAGATCCACGGAGCAAGTAAGGATGCTATTAACTTTATAAGGGAAAGAGTTGAGATAGAGATAAATGCTGTAACAGATAACCCGCTTATCTTCCCAGA
>CAYSGC010000011.1:0-25344 GCA_964430145.1 uncultured Fusobacteriaceae bacterium
GAATAAACTTTGTGAGACTGACTCCCTTTGCATATGAAAAAAGAGAGGCCTTTATAGAGGCTGCCGATATTATTATTGAACAATTTTCAAGACACGTCACTGAAGAGGAGATAAAAACTGCTCTGAATATAATGAAAAAAATTAATAGTAGCCTCTAAAAAAACCTCAGATGTCGAATCTGAGGTTTTTCTCTTATGAATATAAATCTAACTTCTTTTTATCACTCTGGTACTTTCTATAATTACATTTATAGGACAAGGGAAATTCACCAGAACTATCAAGATTACAAATATCTGTTCTATGTAAAGCCTCATATAACTTATATCACTGCCCTTGATAAGGTAGGATATTATAAGAGATACAGCTATGGAGGCGCTGAGCATAGTGTCTATGAGCCACCCCCTTCTCTCTAACCTCAGCACCTTGGAATCTGTACGTTTACTACACCTGTCAAGGTAGTAAAAAAACATTCCACCTCCCAATACAGATATAAATGTGTAAGCCCCTACGCTCCCTGCATCTACAAGCTTTCCTCCCTGGAGAACTATAAGGATGTTTTCCCTGAGAAGATATAACAGGAAAGCTATAATTGCTCCAGATCTCAGTATAAGAAAGTACTCCTTGAGACACCTCAGCTTCATCCTTTTACTTCTATCCTCTCCCACCATTGTGGTAACCTTGAGGATCAGAAATGTAAAGAATGAATCCAGCAGGCTGTAGCTTCCATCTAGAAGCACAAGCTGGGACCTGCTCCACACCGCCATAATTAATCCGATTACTGCAAATGCTACTCCACCCCCAAATGAGATTTTCAGGCCTACTTCCTCTGCATTTGGATACATAAATATCACCCTCTATTTTTTAGATTCGTCTATTCCTTTTCTATGCACCGACTAGATCCCCCCTTTTTATATCCCTTATATAGTTATTAAAAAAAATTAATCTATTCCTTTTTTTAACCTTACCTGTTAAATACTACATGAAGTCAGCTGGTAATTAAACGAGCTCTGTGCTTACTCATTATTCTTGTATTATTTTTTTAGCCTTTAATTGTTCTGGAGAATAACTCCTTGAGAAAAAAAGCATGTCATCTCTCCCTGATTTGAAGGGTTCAGTTGACATGCTAAAATTTAAATACTGTGCCAGTAAAATACAGGTTAGTGAAAATTTCTGTTGAATTTAAGGTTTAAACAGGAAGCCAATTAGCCGTTTACAGAAAAATCTTCACATACCCTTTAAAAATTTTGACGAATCTGTATGCAGGCTAGTTGCTCTTTTAATAATTAGGAGAAGATCTAAAGATTTCTCCTATTCATCGATAACTATCTCATTAAAGCATGCACCTCTCTTAAAATCTTGTCTGTAACCTCAACAGGATTATTATATAGATTAGGGTGTCTACTAATAGTAACAAGATCCTCTATACTCTCATCTGATAAGTTAAAGTCTTTTTTCCGGTATAATTATACTTCTCTGATCATGGTAAATCTGAGTGGTTATGGTATAGTTTTATTTAGAAGTTATGACTATAAACAGCTCCTGCTCTTCCTTCAAATCCCGAGTACATCTTTCTCGTTGTTCTTGTATCATACCCATAAACATAACCTGCTCCTAGAAAACCTGATATGTTGCTGTCTTCACTAAGTTTAAATGCCTTCTTTATCTTAGGCATGAAAACAATCTCTCCCTGGTTGGAATCCTGTACCTGAGTAGCCCCCTTCTCCCACAGACTCACCTCACCCCATGCTGTAAGTTCTGTATTAAGGATATATCCATTTCCAATGGGATATTTATGTCCTAAAGTATAGTTATAATCCCATTCACCGTAGTTTTGAGTTTCTCCTACTTTTTGTCTTAGGTACAGTGTATTGTCGGTATTGATATACCATGAATCATTGAAGTTATGATCCACCCCTACTGAGATGTAGTGTCTGTGCTGGTTTACATCCTCCTTCGCTCCGTTATCATAATCATAATCTCTGAACTGGTATTTATAGTTCAGGTCAAGGTGTGTTTTATCTGTGAGGGAGGTATTCATATTTGCATTGAAAAGGATTCTTTTCTGTGTATTACCATTATACTTGTATTCCTGCTCTCCATCGGCGTCTTGACCTTGGATGCTGGGCTCAACATAGTGTGACCCTCCTACCCAGATACTTGAATCCCATTCTTTTCCAGCCAGGTTAAACTCCTTGAAGTTTCTGATTAGCCTTACCGTATGGGTTCTGTACTGGCCACTATTCTTATCACTGTTTCTCCCAAACTGCTCATTGTTATCCACATGATCAAATGAATACTTATAATCCATAGACCATTTATCGTTGAACTTATATCCCAGGCTGGTAAAGATAGATGTAACATCTCCATCCTCGTTGAAATCATCAGCTCCGATATATCCCTCATTATATACTCTGCTGCTTATTCTTCCTTGCTGCCTTTCAGTGTAGTTAACCCCTGTTTTGAAGCTCCATGGTTTTTTCTCCTTAGCTTCACCTGCTTCTTCTCCCAGGAGATTAGCCCCTATGCCAAATAAAGACACAGCAATAAGCACCTTCCTTTTGTTCACTATCATTTCCTCCTTCCTTTTATATCCGATTTTATCTATTAATCCTTCTTAACTAAAAACATTAGTGGTACAAGTGCAAGAGAGATAAGCCCTCCTACAATTAAAACATCGTTAACTCCCATTACTGCTGAGAGCTGGCCAACATTAGCATTTAGCATAGCCAGCTTCTTATGGAGCATCCCCTCGCTGGCATTAATAAGCCTGCTGAAATTAGGGTTACCCATCTGTACATTGGAAGCCAATACTTCATTGTGATATGCCATGCTGTGATCCCATATTGGCATAACAAGGGACGTTCCCACACTTCCTCCCATATTTCTGATAAAGTTAAACACTCCAGAAGCAGCTATAAGTTTTTTCCCGTCAAAGGGATCCAGGGTCATAGCGTTAATACTTACAAAGAAGAATGCCAGTCCCACTCCATGTAAGATCCTTATCTCAGCTATTGTTTGTTTAGGTACATCCAGGTACAGCAGTGTTCCGCTGTATAGGGAGAATACTCCAAATAAAACAAGACCGAATATAGTTACATATTTTGCATGAACTTTATCTATCATCTTTCCTGCTATGGGTGACAGAACTAGTATGGAGAATCCCAGTCCCCCTGTGGCCTTTCCGCTTTCATATGCGGTATATCCCATATAGTTTTGCAGCCACATAGGAAGAAGAACAGATGAAAAGTAGAAGGATGCATAGGCTCCAAAGACACAAATACAGCCTATTGCAAAGGTCCTGTTCTTAAATAGCTTCACATCAACTATGGGATCATGGTGGTACCACTCCCAGATAACGAGGATAGCCAGGAATACCACAGCAACAATTCCAAGTATTACAATTATATTATTTGAAAACCAGTCAAGGTCTTCTCCCTTATCCAACATTACCTGAAGAGCTCCTACACCTATTATAAGACAGAGGAGACCTACCTTGTCCAGGTATACCTTTTGTGGTTTTTCTTCATGATACTCCTTTTTAAATATCTTGTATGCCAAAGCACTTATAAATAGTCCAATTGGTACATTGAAGAAGAAGCAGTATCTCCAGGAAATATTATCGGTGATCCATCCTCCGATTACCGGACCTAAAACAGGACCGATAATTAAGGTCATACTCCATATTGTCATACCTACATTTCTTTTTTCCTTTGGGAAGATCTTTGCAATAAGTACCTGAGATAGAGGTATCATGCTGGCTCCCACCATTCCCTGAAGAAGTCTGAAGATAAGAAGACTGGAAAAGTTAAAGCTTAATCCGCACAGTAAGCTTGCCAGGGTAAATAACAGTGTTGACCATATATATTGCTTTACAGTTCCGAATCTAACTGTAAGATACCCCATAAGGGGAAGGACTATGGCCTCTGAAACTGCATAAGCCGTTATAAGCCATGTCCCCTGAGTAGTTGCTATGGCAAAGTCTCCTGCTATATTTGTCAGGGAGACATTTACCAGAGTAGCGTTTAGCATATTTAAAAAGGAGGCTAAAGATATTGCTATACCTAATAATATTATTTTTACTGACATGCCTTCCTCCCCTTCTACAAGATGCTGTTATTTTCTATTATTTCTTCTACTATCTCATCAATCTTTTGATCCTCTAAAGCATACGGGTTGTAGTTTTCTCTCTGGCTCTCAATATCTGGATCCTTTTCCACTATACTTGTATCTACATTTACAGTCATTGTAGTCCCCAGTGGCAGCATACTGTTTTCATTGAGGCTTTCCTCCGTTAAAGCTATCCTTACTGGTACTCTCTGAGTTATCTTAATCCAGTTACCTGTGGCATTTTGTGGTGGCAGTAGGGAGAAGGCATTTCCAGATCCCCCTGAGATTCCCACTACAATACCGTCATAAACTTTATGGTTAAGGTCACTTTTTAATTTTACAAGATTTCCAATTTTGATATTTCTTAGCTGGGTTTCCTTAAAGTTTGCCTCCACCCAGGCTTTGCTCAGGTCTACCACTGTAAATAACTCCTGACCCTCCCTTACCTTTTCACCAAGATACATGCTCTTTTTTGCTGTTTTACCGTTGCTTGGAGAGTAGATATTTGTTCTTGAAAGATCCAAGTGTGCTTTTTTTAGGTTTACTATGGCTGCTGCTACAGCCGGGTGACTCTCCACATCATCTGATTTTGCCTGTAATCTGCTGTCTTCATACTGCTTTTCTGCTTTATACAGAGTGTTTTTGGCGTTAATATAGTCATTTTCTACTCTTTCCATCTTCTGATTACTGATTATTCCCGCATCAAATAACTCTTTTGATCTTTTATAATCTTTGCTTACTGTGTCATAGTTACTTTGAGCTGAGTTTAAACTCTCTTTATCTTTGATAGTCTGAGTGTTTATAGAGTAATAATCTCTTACAGCTTTTCCAAGGGTTACCTTAGCTTCCTCTAAAGCCAGCTTGTAATCTGTATCTTCTACCTTGGCAATTAATTGTCCCTTTTCCACTTCATCTGTGTTTTTTAACTTAAGGTCAACGACACTTCCGCTTATCTGAGCTGTTACAACTCTCTGATCCCCTGTAGTATAAGCATTATCTGTTTTTATATGGTGATTCCCATAAAAGTCATAATATAAAAAGTAAGCTATTATTAAAACTCCCACAACTGATAGTAGTATTACAATTTTTTTCTTTGCTATTCCTTGATTTTCCATTTTTAAGCCTCCACTTTTTTATCGTCTGTATTTTCTTTAGAAAGATCAGGGTCCTGATATATTCCTCCAAGACTATTAATAAGGGATACCTGCTCCTTGTAAGAGGAGTATCTGCTTACTTCTCTGTCCAGTCCGATCTCTAGGTTGTCATATCTTTTTAAAAGTAATTCATATCTTGATATAGATCCAAGATCTAATTCTAATTCACTGTCCTTTAATATCTTATCCGAGTTCCTAAGGTTTTCTTCCTTTAAAATCAGAGTATCCTTTGAAGTTTTATTTGCTGCCAACTCTACATTGATGTTTTTAAATGATGTCATCAGTGTTTTATCATAATCCTTTATAAATGTTTCTAAGTCCAACCCTGCTACCTTGTACTCTGCATCTATCTGTGACATATTAAAGATTGGCAGATAGATCTTAGGTCCCAGTGACCATGCCAGAGCTGAGGGGGTAAACCCGTTTCTGAAGTCTATTTTTGTCTCATTTAAGCTTCCTATGATACTAAACTGAGGATAGTAGTCAGCTTCTATAGACTTTAATTTATATTTTTGAGATTCAATTATCATAAGGTAATACTTTACATCTGGTCTGTTTGAGACAACTGTAGATGCTATCTCATTTGGCAGTACCAGCTCTTTATCCAATACCTTGGAGTTCTCACTGGCATCTGCTAAGATCTTCTTGATATCATCTGTTTTCTTGTAACCTGCCAGTAAGTTTAAGGATTCGAGGGTACTTCTCTGAGTCAGGGTATTCTCCTCAATGGATCCCTTGATATCATTTATCTCGTTATCTATCCTTAGGATATCATTGTCAACATTTTGCCCTGCCCTTACCCCCTTTACAGTCATCTCTCTTAATTCAGTTAAGATATCCAGTTTTTCTGAAAGGTTTTTGTTGATCTTATCTAAGTAGATATAGTATCCGTATAGCTCTGTTGTCATTGTTGTGACATTCAGAGTAACAAAGTCTCTTTGCAGCTCCCTCCCCTTCACTAAGAATTCCTGACTTTTTTCAAGAGAACTCAGTTTATTAAAGAGGTCTAAGTCATAGTTTACTGATAACCCTATATTATATATATCTGCCTTAGATCCATCTAAGAGCTCGGTATTTGAATCTGGGACTCTTGTTCTTAAAGCTGCTCCGGATACTGCTGCTGAGGGCAGTTTAGCACCTTTTACCCTGCTTACTCCTTCATTTGCTTTCCTAATATTAAGCTGTGCTATATCCAGGTCAATGTTGGACTCTATAACTATCTCTACCAGAGAGTTAAGGTTTTCATCCCCGTAGATAGTCCACCAGTTACTATTATTAAACTCCAGCTCCCTCTCCTGTGTTTCTGATACTTTTATATTACGGCTTACTTCTATATTTGAGTTCTCCAGCTTAGGAACTCTATAGCACCCAGTACTCACAGCCATTACGATTAAAGCTGCAATTAAATGTTTTTTCATAGATCCTCCTTTTTATCTTTTCGACTAAATGTTATTTTACAAGATATGATACGTGTTTTTTACGGTATAACAAATGTAACATAGCACTTGGATGAGGAGAAACAGGCATCTTTTTCTAAAAAAATGTCTGCCTGCTTTATCTCTTTAATTTGTTTTCAATATATTTAAAGACATAAGATACAACTAAAGCTGATAGTATCCCCACTGTAGTATCTACAACTCTGTATAGAGCATAATTTTCTGCAGGTGCCCCCTTCAAGTTGGTAGAGACTGCCAGAAAAACTATACAAGCCATATTAACCGGAACATTTATATACATAGAACAAATAAGAACTATTATCAATACCCCTATGGCAAAGAAGATAAGGTTATGCGGTAAAAACCAGTAAAATACCAATCCCATGGAAGCCCCAAAGAGGGTTCCGAAGATTCTTTTTATCCCCAGTTTAAATACCTCTTTATAGGATGTCTGGGAAACTACAGCTGCAGCTATGGAGGCGTAGAAAAGTGATTTTACCTTTAATACATCCCCTGTATAAATAGCTAATCCCACTGAGATGCCTGTTATTAATGCTGCTTTAATGTTATCTTTCATCTTTTAACCTCTTGATACCTTCTTATAAACCTCCATAAAAAAAACTAGTTATCCAGGTGGCACTACGCCACCTGGAGGGAAGGGATTATCCTTTCACAACTAGAAATTTAAATTAATATTATTTTTTAAGCTTTGAAGGTCTATAGCTTATTATTTTATTTACTTTGTTTTCTTAAAAGTTTCATAACACTCAGATAGTGTCTTTCTTGTAGCCTTACCTATAGCTTCATACTGGTGTTCCTGCAGGTTAGCAAGGGACACTCTTAGTGTAGGATGAGTATCTCCAAAACCATTACCTGGCATCAATACCACTCCTGTTTTTCTTGCCAGAGCAAACATAAATTCTGTGATCTTATTGTTATCTTCAAACCACTTTGCAAATTCATCTCCGAATAACTTCTGACCTAAGTCTTTGATATTTAAAAGTGTATAGTAGTCTACTACATTCTCATCTGCATGGATATTTTTTATTCCTAAACTTGAGAACAGAAGCTGGTATCTTGATCTGATCAATCTCTTACAAGAGTTTTTATATACTTCAGAGAGGTCAACCAGACAGTGTAGTGAGAATAAAGCCATCTGAAGCTGACATGGAAGGGAAAGACCTGCAGTGTGGTTAAGAGCTACAACTCTGCTGTCTGCTACCATTCTGTCTATAAACTTTAATTCCTTTGGATTAGGAGTCATGATACTGTATCTGTTTTCTATGGCCTCCTTAACTTCAGCATCCATATTTTTTAAAGTATCATCAAATATATTCTTATCAGCCACTGCTATTGTTCCTAATCTCCATCCTGTAGCACCAAAATACTTTGAGTATGAGTATACAAGTATAGTGTTGTATGGAAGGATAGAGAATAGTGATGTAAATTCATCAGCAAATGTTCCGTATACATCATCTGTCACAATCATAAGATCCTGTCTTTCATTATCTACTAGCTCCTTAAGAGCTGCAAGGGTCTCATTATTAACCTTTATTGAAGAAGGGTTACTTGGATTTACTACACAAAGCATCTTTACAGTAGGATCCTTTAGCTTATCCAGCTCGCTTTGAGGTAGCTGCCAGTCTAGCTCAGGATCTAACTTTAACTCAACAATCTCATAATCAAACTCAGGTAGTCCGGGGATCTCAAGGTATGGTGTAAATACCGGTGTGATTATCGCTACCTTATCCTTAGGTTTCATAAGTTTATTGTTTTTAATAGAGTTGAAGATATATGCCATAGCTGCAGTCCCTCCCTCTGTTGGGAATACATCAAACTCTGAATCAAGGTATCCGTTACACATCTCTTTAATAATATACTTTTTAAAGATCTTTTCAGCATTAACCAGTGACCTTGAAGGAACCGGGTAGTTGCATGCCAGGTATGCATTTAGCATCTCTACCAGTACTTCCTTAATGTTTAGTCCCATCTGGTCCTCCATATATGAGAAGTATGTAAGAGTTGTTTTAGCAGTTTCTTTATCTGCATGATTAGTAAGGAAGTTTAAAAATCTTGTAGCTAATCCCTCTTCTCTGATATTTCCTCCCAGTGAAGAGTTTAGGAAGGAGTATGAATATTCAGCTTCCTGGATAGCGAAATCTCCGATCAGGTTGAATACCTTTCTAGGTTTTATCGCAAGGAAGTTAGGATTACCTCTTCCTGCATTTAGGATCTCTCCTCTGTGCTCCTTGTTTGCTATTGCGATTAACTCATCTTTTAACTCGAATGGACTTAGTGCTTTTGACATAATAATGCCTCCTTTAATATTTTAATTTTATAATTTTATTTGATAATTTAGTTTAATATTTCAATTTAATAAATTTACTTAATATAGTTATTTCATTAACTGGACTATTACTGGTCCCCAGATTGTTAACATTACATTTGCGATTGCATAGCCTATTGTGAATGGAAGTATTGGAGTAGAGTTTCCTGTCTTATCTAGTATTTCAGACAGAGCAGGATTGGCACTTCTTCCACCGGCTATTATGGATACAGCTTCTATAGGGTTTCTGATTTTTAATACATAGTAATTTATGATAAAAGTTATTATCTGAGGTACGATTGTTACAAAGACTCCCAGCCATAATAGTGTCATTCCATTTTCATGAATAGTTGAGATAGCTTCCCTACCTGCATTCAGACCTACAATTACCACAAATACTACAAGTCCAAATGACTGTAGGAAATCAGCAGTTCCCTGATCCAGACCACCTATCTTAGGATGCTTTGATCTCAGCCATCCAAATATCAGTCCTGAGAGAAGACACCCTCCTCCGGTTCCTAAAGATACAGGAATATGACCAAATGGTATTTCTATATTTCCGATAACCATACCAAGGATCATTCCTATGGAAAATGTAATTAGATTTAAAAACATTTCATCTTTTTCTAAAGTGGTTCTGCTTGATCTGGCAAGGTTTTGTGTGGTATTTTCAAAGGAAATTTTCTCCTCTAAAAGCTCTGCTTCTTTTTTCAGGTCCCACTTCATTATCATAGGGATAATAGTACCACACATAAGGATTGGCCCAAGGGATCCGAATATATATGTCACTGAATATCCTATAGCTACCTCTGTTTCCAGATGACTTGCTATAGCCTTCCCAAGTCCCAGCTTTTCAATAGCATCCCCGGCGGTACCTATTATAGCCGATTGTGTAAGACCTCCAGCAGCCAGGCCGGCAGCTAAACCGACGTCAAAATGGAATAACTTTGATGCAACAACTACACATAATAAACCTGATATAGTCATAATAAATGCTGATATAACGAATTTTAAAGATTTGGAGTTTAAATTTCCAAAGAACCCAGGTCCTCCGTTATATCCACAGGCATACACAAACAATCCAAAGAAAAATGTCTTTGCAATGCCAGGAATATTAAATCCTATTTGTCCAATAACAACAGCAGCGATAAGACTTCCTGCTACACCTCCCAAAGTAACCTTTCCTAACTTTACCTTTCCAATAGCAAATCCAATTGCAATTGATAGAAATATAGCAATCAATGGATTGGCTGCTATATAACCAAGTGTTTCCTTCATTTCTTTTCCTCCTTTTAATTAAACAGTAATGAATTCTCCTCTTAATGTTATAAATTTTACTACACAGATATAGTACAACAGAAGTTTGATATCTCAAATGCAACTTAGCACTTGTGATCTGTAATTTTCAATTCTTTGAATCGAACCTCCTTGTTTCTACACGCATATAATACAAGGTTTTAAAAGATAACCAAATGCAGTATGTCACTTGATGTACGTATTTAATGTTTTTTTAAGATAACTTAGCAGGCTTTTCTTCTATACTTAATCGTTCTGAAAAAATGCACGCAACCCCTTAAAAAATTAATGGTTTGACCTAAAAAAATACAAAATAAAAAGCCCCAAATGGGACTTTTTTATACTAAAAACCTTTAATGCTTTTTAAGTTAAATTCAATTTTTCAATGGCTGCATGAAGACTCAGCAATGCAATTAAATTAAGCTCTTTAGCAAGATAGTTTTCAAGTTTTCTAGATAATTTAGGGTTTGCTGCTTCAATTTGATCAATTATTTTTATATATTCACCATATTCTTTTAAATATGTAACTTGAAAAAGCTCTGCAATTTCATCTCCAAAGTGACCATGATATTCCATCTCACTATTTGGATACTTCTCCTCTCTAAGTTTAGTAAAGATAGTCTTAATTTGTTTTTTATATGTTTCCTCTAGTTCATTAATTTTTATATCCATAAAAACCCTCCTTTTTATCAAATGATTTAAAGTCATTCCTATATTTGATAATATGATATATCAATTATAAAGTTTATCAAATGACAAGCAACACTTCACTAAACCTCCAAATAAAAAGCAAAATTACGTTGCCCCCTGACAATACTCAGGAACACTAATTACTCCATGCATATTTTGTAATTTCTATACTTTCCTTGAAAATAAAAAAAACTATGAAACTAAACCCAAATAAAAAGGAGTAGCTTCACAGGTTTTTTATACAATTGATTCTAAATATTCATCTATTTTATTATTATCTACTGCATATATATATTTCTTTCCCTTATTTCTAACTATCAATTTTTTTTCTTCGAGTTTTTGAACTAATCTTTGTAAAGTTCTGGAATTAACCTGTAACCTTCCAGCGATCTCTGGAATAGAAAGATTTTTAACATGATACCCATTTTCAATAAAAAGGGTAAGGAAATAAGCTTCGGTGGAAAGAGCTGCTTTTTTGATAGATTTCACCTGGATATCTCTTAAAGCTTGAGCTGCCATTCTGCCTACTTTCATCCACAATTCATAGTTTTCCTTAGGCTCAGAAAAAAGAAGTTCCTTTAATGGAAAGGATAAAATTTTAGTGTCCTCTGCGAAGAACAGTTCACACTCTGTAAAATCATCTGCAACTATACTTAAAGCTCCATACCAGTACTTATTACTCCAGGGAACTATATAATCGGTAGTTTCATTTATAAAAGCCCTAATATTAACTCTTCCCGATAAAAAAATAAAAACAGAGTTGTCTTCCTTTGTTGAATGATATATAAAATCATCAGCTTTATATTCAATAATTTTACACTTGGAAAATAATTTTTTCCTGAGATTTTCATCTTTAATATTCATAAAAAAAGGATAAATATCTTGCTCTATTAATAGTTTTTTTACATCCATTACTTCCAACTCCTTAAAATTTCAATCAAATTCATTATGTTTGCACCTCTATTAAAAATCTCCTTTTATACATACACAGAAACTTTGTAAAGCTTTTCCTGCAACCTATAGATACCTGTCTGTTGATCCTCTATAGCTGTCTATCATCCATTTGTTTTAATATTCACCTAAATGCAGTAATATCCTCTTTAGATTTAATCCCACCTCTTATAGTATATTCATATATTTGAAGTTTCTTCCTGGTGCTTTTCTAAGTCCCATAAAATATTTAACCCTGTTTTTTAGTTTCGGATGAAACTCCTTGATAAAAACATTTTCTTTCAAATCAAAATATACAGCTGAATGGTTATACTTAGATATTACTTCCATTTCTCACCTCATTTATATTTCAAATCTCTAAAGTCTCTTTTTCGCTCATTAAACATCTCATCCATAGATGAATATACTAAATGCAACCTTACACTTCATTAATTAAAAAAAGAAGTTTCCAGAACTTCTTTTTCTAATAGGTTAATTACACTCTTCCTTCTATGTTATCATCATAAAGTTATATTTTTAGCTCTTTCCTGTAATTGAGAAGCTTTCCATTAAGCTCCTTAAGCTTTTCATGATTTTTATCTTGATCTGAAACTGCCAGATCCAGTTTTATATCATCTCTTAAAACCTTTATTTCCAGAAAATCTTCTGCGAAGTCCTGAATGTCAAAACCTATTTCTTTATCCTTGGACATCCTGTTACTAATCTCACGGGCACACTCGCTATAGATCTCATAGGTTTTTTCAGTCTCTATCTGAAAAGTCTGTGCTCTCTCTATTAGAAATCTAGTATGGGAATCCACCGGAGCTCCAAAGCAATAGAGAGAAGCAAACATATACAATACAGATAAATATTTCTTCATCTTTACTCCTCCTTTACATATTTTACTTAGTAATCATCTCATTTATAAGGAAAATGTCAAATGCAATCTTGCACTTAACCAATAAAAAAGAAGTTCCTAGAACTTCTTTTTCTAACATGTATAGTGGAGGTCAGTCACTGTTCCTCTTCCTTATAGATCCGTAGCCTCTCTTTAGTCTTTCATTTCTCATCCATACAAAGGCAGAGATAAAGGGTAGGATAGGAAGATGCAGGGCTAAAACCTGCCATTACAAAAATAGCACCTATGAGATATAATATTGAAAATAATATGTCCTCAAGGCCTCTGTAAAGAAGGTTAGAGCAACTTTCCAGCCTATAATCTCTTAACTTTCAAGGGACAACTCCTCATAGAGATCCCTCATTACCTCTATTATTCTAGGTGTTGGTCTGAGGATCTTATCGGAATCCACTATAGCAATGTTTCCTATTTTTCCAGCTTCAGTATCCTTTACAAAGGGATTGCTGTTTACAATATCTTCCTTCTTAGATATGCCCATTGCTCCCAGAAGGACATTTGGATTGGAAGCAATCATAAACTCTGTTGAGATAATTGGTCTTCCTCCTGGAAGGTTGTCTGCAATATTTTCGATTCCAAGGAGGTTGAATACCTGTCCTGGAAGAGATTGGGAGTTAAATGCCATCAGTGGGGAAGTACTGAAGAGGAAGGCCCCCTTAAGTCCCAGAGGCTTATCCTCTACCATTTCTCTTAGGTCTTCAAGCTTTTCTTCATACTCAGATCTGACTTTAGCTGCTTTCTCTTCCCTGCCGGCAAGAACTCCATACACACTTACATTATTTAAGATCTCATCAAAGTTATTTCCGCCATTTACAATGAAGGGAATGCTTCTAGCCTTCAGTGTATCACCAAAACCTGCCACCATAGGGTTTAATATAACAAGGTCTGGGCTATAAGATATAACGTGCTCTACAGATGGTTTTGTTATTGTCCCTACAGAGGGAAGGTTCTCTGTCCTATCTTCAGGCCATATCTTAGTAGTAGTTGTCCTTGCTATAGCAGCTATATTCTTCTCTCCACCTATCATGTAGAACACCTCTACAGCAGCAGGATCTATAGCGATTATTCTTTTATACTCCCTAGCCTCTACACTGTTACCCATAGAGTCTATTATCCTACCTTCCTCTATACTCAGTGACGTTGCACATACTGAGATTATAAACATATTTAACAGTAATATTATCTTCTTCATTATTCCTCCTATTTTTTGTTACTTCTGTCTTGATACAGAAAGTAACCAAGAAATCAAGACCTGTTGAAAATAACTATTCCATAATCAAAGAAGATTGAAAGAATCGAATCGTTTGTCATACTCTTGTGATAGTCGTCGAGTATCTTTCTAATCTTCTTTTTCATATTCCACCTACATCATTTTCAAATGGTCACTTAAACTTTTTAAATTCTTTTAATTGTCTTTAATAAAACATTACAAAAGTCTTGATTTTCTTCTATTTACGCATTGGCATGACACACGAAATAAAAAACCTAGACCAGGGGAATTACATATGGGTTTCCGTCATCATCTGTAATAACCTTGGATTTGAGGTTGTACACCTCCTTTAATCTTTCCTCTGTAAGTACCTCCTTGGGGGTCCCTACATACTTAGCCTTCCCTCCTACCATGAGAACAAGTTCATCACAAAACATGGAAGCCAGATTCAGATCGTGGATTACAGCTACAGATGTAAGCCCCTTTTCCCTGACAAGTTTTCTAACCTTAGCCATAAGCTCCACAGCATGGTTGAGGTCCATAGCTGATGTTGGTTCATCTAGTAGAAGAATATCTGGATCCTGGGTAAGAGCTCTGGCAAGAAGTACCCTCTGAAACTCTCCTCCAGAAAGGCTAAGTGCTCCCCTCTCCTTGAACTGACTTATATCCATCTCCTCCATGAACTTTTTCGATATCTCTCTGTCCTTTTTACTATATCCCTGCCATGAGCTTACCAGGTGGGGGAGTCTTCCCATTAGGACAACTTCCTCTACCTTCATAGGAGAGATAAGACTTGATTTCTGTGGTACAAGAGCCACAGTTCTTGCAAGTTCTTTTTGTGTATATTCACCTAATTCACTTCCACCAAGAATGATCTCTCCCTGGCTTTTTTTCAGATAACCCAGTATATTTTTAAGGAGAGTAGATTTCCCACAGCCGTTAGGCCCCAGTATCCCGGTAAGTTTTCCCTTATTTATTCTTACATCTACACCCTTTAAGATCTCCTTCTTTCCATAGGAAAATCTTACATCTTTTACTTCAATAGCCATTACATACTCCCCCTTCCGCTTCTAAATGCAAGGTACAGGAAGAAGGGAGCTCCAAAGAAGGCTGTTACAACTCCAATTGGCACCTCCACAGGGGCAAGTACCATCCTTCCAATTGTATCGCAAATAAGAAGGAAAAAACCTCCTGCAAGGGCGGCATTGGGAAGAAGTTTTGAGTTGCTGGGTCCTGTAATCATTCTTATACTGTGGGGGATAATAAGCCCCACAAATCCGATCATCCCTGAAAAAGCTACTGAGAAGGCTACAACCAGTGAAGCTACCGACAGTACTCTTACCTTTAACTTATGGACATCTATTCCAAGGGAGTGTGCTTCCTCATCTCCTGATAGAAGGGCATCCAGCTGGCTCCTGTTCATGAAGAAGAAGATCAGGGAGAGTATAAGTGGTAGCAGCAGTATCCCCACCTTCCTCCATGTTGCATTCCCAAGGTACCCCATAAGCCACATGGTTATCTTAAAGGAATCTTCCCCAATGAGGTACATGGCAAAGGAGGTCATAGCCCCTATAAATGACGAAACCGCTATTCCTATTATAAGAAGAGTAGTTACGTTAACCTTCCCTCCTCTGTTGGAAAGGTGGAAGATAATAAATGTGCTGGCAAGACATGAAACAAAGGCCGAGATACCATACATAATATCAGGCATCTTAAAGATAAATGCCAGAACTGCACCAAAGGTAGCACTTGCAGCTATCCCTATAATGTAGGGGTCAGCAAGGGGATTTTGGAAAACACTCTGTACCACTACCCCGCTAGAGGCAAGCATCATCCCTATTAAAAGTGCCATAAGTATCCTTGGAAGTCTTATGTCAAAAATTATTGTTCTTACATAATCAGGTGCTGTTGAGGGATTAATTATCTCCCCTACAGGGACCTGGATACTTCCCATCCCCGTTGAAATTACTGCCATAACAACAATTCCACACAATAGGATAAGGGGAAGTAACTTTTTTATGTTTTTCATGTGAATTCTCCTTGTTCTGTATTTAAAGGAAGAGGTCTCCCCCTTCCTTTGATTTTATAGTTTATTAAAACTCATACTTAAACCCTGCATAGTAGCTTCTCTCATCTGCCGGGTCATATACCATCTCTCCACCGCTTAATCCGGTTCTGTCATAGTTGTTTCTGTTGAAGAGGTTGTTTATCCCAGTGTATAGCTTTAGGCCGTTTTCCATAGTGTAGTTAATTGTCATATCCGTAGTGATTGTACTTCCTGCTTCAAACTCGTTTGCTCTGTCTAAATAGTAACCGTCCTTATAGTTAACCTTAACTACTGTATTTAGTCTGCTTGTAAAGTTATACTTTGTTCCAATATTGAAGTTCATTCTCGAAGCATATGGGACCTCATTTCCCTCTATGGAAGTATCCGACTCATTCTCTGTAATCTCAGTCTTTACATATGAGAAGTTTTCAAAGAATGTGAACTTTCCAAGATACTGCTCTGCACTAAGTTCGATGCCGTATCTCTGAGTTTCTCCTAGGTTGTTGTAGTACCACTCCTTACCGTGCTCTACCTCCTCGTAGAAGATCTCATCCTTAGTTCTTCCTCCAAACACTGTGGCACTAACAAATGAACCGAGGACATAGTCATTCACTCCCAGCTCTATAGTCTGGCTTGTCTCTGCATCCAGGTCGTTATATATATAGTTAGTTCCATCCTTATCCTGGAACTCTGTAGGTGCTGGTGTTCTGAAGCTCTGCTCAAACCTTGCATAGATATTACCTGTATCTGAGTATAGGTAGTTTACAGCAAACTCAAAGGCATCATTTCTCATACTCTTGCTGTGAGTTTCCTTCTGAAGTCCTGTATCTACAACACCTCCAGGGAGTCCTGTAATCCATCCAGGAGTAGATGGTGCCATTACCTGGTGATGGTAGTGAGTTGATTTTTCAAAGTCAAAGTAGGTCCACTCTCTTCTGAATCCCTGCATAAACTCAAAGCTTCCTACGCTGGTCTTGTTGAATACATATCCTGCATGACTTTCCTTCTCTGTATCCAGCTCATACACCTCATAGAGGTCTGTAAAGTTATCAAAGTCTCTCATACTCTTCTGCATAGTATAGTCATAACCAACAATCAGGTAGCTGTCCTCTGCATAGTCATATTTGATCTTAGGGCTAACCCTATACTTCTCATCTGTAAAGGTTCCTATAGTATCAGCATAGTAGTTCCCTGAATTAAACCAAGCATCATCCATACCTTCCTTCCATCCAGTTGTAAGGTCCCTTGTATGGGAGTCGGTTTCAGTCTTCTGGTAGCTGGCTTTAAGGTTGAAGGTCAGTCTATCTGTAATATCCCTTTCATAGGTACCCATAAACTCATCTCTTGTAAGCTCACTTCTATCTGCTATATCTCCGTTTCCGGCAAGATCCGACTCCACTCCGTCGAAGTCTATTCCAGACTGGCCTCTGTCCTCAGTTAGCTGAGCTCTTGTAAGAAGGTCTGCACTGGTTCTATCCTCAGTTGTATGGGCATATTTAAAATTTAATCTATCTCTATGGGTTATATCGTATTTAGCAGAGATATCCACATACTGCCTTTCATACTCCTCTTCGTCTCTGTTGCCCTGCCTGTCGGTTCCAGAGTAGTTTACCTGAAGCAAGAGGTCCTCTCCTATCCTGCCTCCTGCACCAGCTTCCCACTGTTTATTGGCATTGCTTCCATACCTTGCTCCTGCATAGATACTTGGTTCACCACTTGCAGCAGCCTTGGTTATTATGTTTACTACTCCTCCAGTAGCTCCGTCACCATAAATAACCCCGCTTCCTCCTGGTAGGATCTCTATCTTCTCGATTCCCGAAGCCGGTATGGAGTTTAATGGAAGGGTTCCGTGGTTTATATCCACAGGGTTTATATTTACCCCATCAACCAGTACCTGTACCGTTGCCTTGGAGTTGTTTCCGCTTCCCCTCATCTCCACTATGGGACCAAAGGCGTCCTCTCTTATAGTTACAAGAGGTGAATCCCTTAGGATCTCTGTAACATCCTGATAGTTCTTCTCCTCTATCTCTTTACTCGATATTACCTGAACATTCTTTGGGGTATTCCTCACTGTGGTTTCATACCCCACACCAGATATCACACTCTCCTCTAACCTAACTGAAGATGCCTCCTCCCCACTAGACCCATCCTCATAGAAAAACTCATCTGAAGCATATGATGTTGCTGCAATCATTAAACTTAGTAATGCCAATCTCTTTTTCATTTCTCTCCCCTTTGTTTCTTTTTTCAATATTTTGTTAATCAAAGTTTTTTGACAAGATTTATGGGAGGAGTTCCTCCCATAAAAAATTATAACTAACTTTCTAAAGTTTCAATTGTGACCAAATGATAGGTCACACCTAGTACTACCACTAGGAGAAAGGTTCTCCCATAGATATTGCTCATCCTGGTAAAGGAAAATCCGATACCTCCCCAGAGAGTGATTAGAGATATGATCTTATCCCTGAGGACAATTCCCCTTCTCTCTGTGTAGTTATAGATATACTTTCCCAGTACCCTGTTCCTCATAAGCATGTCGTGAAACCTCTCTGAAGACTGAGAGAACAGGTATGCTGCCAGAAGCAGAAATGGTGTAGTAGGCAAGAGAGGCAATACAATTCCCAGGCTTCCCAGAACTACTGAAACTACTCCTCCTATCATCATAAGATATTTTTTCATCATCTACTTCACCTGTTTTTTCCCGTATAGTACCCTTGCCAAGTGTGTTAATACATCCTTAGAGATATTATTCCCCCAGAATACCCCCTCCTTGGTCAGAGTAAAGGCGTCTCCCGTGTCTGTCATATATCCTAATGTAATGTAATCCTTCATCTTTTCACTATATATCTTCATCTCTTCTTCAGTTAAGATCTTTGTCAGGTCCCTCTTATCTACCTGGGGAAACTGCATCAGTCCAGACACCATGTCAAACTTTCTATGCTCATCTGTTTTAACGCTGTAGAAGGATGTCTTCTTCCCCATTCTAAATACACCTATATTTCCAATATTTCCTCCGGCACCTACACCAATAGGGAAGGTGTCTCCCCCGGCATTTCTGACCTTGATATACTTATAGAGGTCTCCCCCTTTTTTAGCTATCTTAGTTAACTCCAGCTGGTAGTACTCACCTGTTTTCATCAGCTCATCTGAAAATGCATTGGCCAGTTCCTTTTCTCTTTCCAGAGACCTGCTCAGCTCCACCCTTCCCCTATCTATATCCTTAGACAGGGCTGAACCCTCATGAACCATTAGAGAGTAGTAGCTTGAACTTCCAAGGCCCAGCTCCCTGGTTATCCTTGCATCTTCTACAACATCTTCCCTACTTTGCTCTGGGAAGTTATAGATAATATCGATACATACCTCACCGTTAAAGTATTCCTTTAACTCCTTAAGTCTTTTGATAACCTCCTCCTTCCCGTAGGTTCTGTTATAAAACTTTCTTCCCTCTTCACTGAAGGACTGGATCCCCACACTTAGCCTGTTTACTCCATACTTCATCATTACATCTAACTTTTCCTTGTTTAAGTTGTGCAGTGTAGTTTCAAAGGTAAACTCATAACCTTCCTTTAACCTTACATTTTCCTCTATACTCTTTAATATTATCTCCAGCTGGTTTGCCTTATATACCGTTGGAGTTCCTCCACCAAAGAATATAACCTCAAAATTACTTTCCCTCATATATCTGGTCTTCCCGTACCTTTTAAACTCATCAGCAATATACTTTGCATATTCATCCAGGCTTCCCTTTAGCTGCTCCCTGTTCAGGTTGCAGAATGAACAGATCTTATCGCAATAGGGTGTATGCACATAGATGGATTTGGGAACATCTGATAAATCTCCCTCTAGGTGCTCTATAAATCCGTTATCATCAAGACTTTTCTTCTCAAAGAAATCATCCAGTATTGCACTTGCATTGTGGTGGGATTTTATTCTTGTCTCAAAGGGTGACCTGGACCTTTCCTTGCTCTTAGGTGCCCCCATCATGCTCTTCATCATCTTTCTTAGTTTTGGATTTTTAGCCACCTCTCCCATGAGGGCCATCATCCCGCTTTCCTCTATTAACCTCTCTATCCTTGCATACTGCTCATCGCCTAATGCACTGTGGAGAGCTTCTCTCATTTTCGGGTTCAAGTATATCACATCCTTTTAGTTTCTATGTCGATGCTTTTAGCACCATTTTCTCTGGCAATGGACATAACATCCACCACCTCTCCGTAATCTATCTCCCTGTCAGCAAGGATTCCCACCCTGCCGTCGGGAGTTCTGTCGATTAATCCCTTTAATTTTACCGGGAGTCCCTCTATATCCACATCCTCTACAGAGGATTTGCCGCCTATTACACTTCTCACCTTCATCTCATTGTCCTTCCCCATGAGAACCGAGATCTTGTCCACATCCTTGTGGCTCACTGCTGCTGCAGACTGGGGTATGTCTATCCTCATTCCTCCCAGGTCATCAAAGGTTGTGGCTACCATAAAGAATATAAGGAGGAGAAATACAACGTCTATCAGGGGGGTAAGGTCCGGCACAACCTGCCTTTTTTTTCTGGCTGCAATACGTCTTGTCTTCATGGCTATACCTGCTTTCTTAAGAAGTTGATAAACTCGACCACATTCATCTCCATATCATTTAATGCTACCTCTATCTTCTTGCTGTAGTAGTTGTAGAAGATAAGCGCCGGGATTGCCACTGCCAGTCCTGCTGCTGTGGTAATAAGTGCTTGGGATATTCCCTTGGCAAGTATTGTAGGGTCTCCCGTCCCATGTGTAGAGATAGCCATAAATGCCTGGATCATCCCTGTTACTGTTCCAAATAATCCTGCTAGGGGAGTCACGTGAGCTGCTACTCCTAGGATCCACATATTCTTCTCCAGCTTAGGCATCTCCTTTAGGGCACACTCCCTTGCCTTCTCCTCTAAAAATTCATAGTTGCATCCATTTATACTGCAGGTCTCGAACTCCTTAATTATCTCCTTCATAACAACTGCACTGGTGTTTTTAAACCTATCACACACCTCTATTGCCTTTTCCTTCTCTCTCTTGAGGATAAACTTCTCCAGATGTTCCAGAAGCAGGGTGCCGCTATACCTTTCATTCCTATAAAAATAAACTCCTCTTTCCACAATCACTGCAAATCCAAATATGGACATGAGCATTATGGCATATACGATTATTCCTCCATTTTCCAATATATGTCTTAACATACTCCTCCTCCTACAAAGTTATTAAAGATATAAGCCCACCTTATTCTTTAAACTTATTTGACATCAAACATTATTTTTATAAAATTTTGATATTCAAAGTTTTCGAACTGATTATAGTCCTCTTAAGAAAGTTTGTCAACAAGTTTTTAAAAAATTTTAATTTTTCTAAAAAGACCTTCTATAATAGGGATTTTTAACATAAAAATTAATCTTGACACCCAAAGTTGACATATGATATAAATTTACCCAAGCCCAAGTAGAGAAATCTTTCCGGTGTAGTTCTCCCAAACTGCATCCAGGAGAGATTAGAATTTTACAATACCTTATCTTAAAACTTATGAAGGCATTTAGCTTTTGGAGGTTTTAGATGAGGTATTTTTTATTTTCTACAATTATGCACCTGTTACTTTTAGTCTTTGGTATTGCCTTTGCCAGGGAGACTCTGGATTTTCAGATGGTGGGAGATCCCACTATCACCATGAGTATGGTGGGGGAAGGTTCCCATGCAGAAGGAAGAGCCAAGGACCTCTCCCTAGTTAAACCTGCAGCACCAGAAAGCAAACCTAAACCTGCAAAACCCGAGAAAAAGAGGAAGGCTGTGAAGGAAAAGCCTGAGGTAGTAGAGAAGGAGGTTAAAAGGGAGGTAGAGGTTCCTGTGGAAACTGTGGAAGAGGTTATTCCTGAGAAGGTCCCTGAGAAGAAGGTAGAGAAGCCCGCAGAAACAGAGAAAGTAGAGGTTACAGAGGAGGAGGTTTCCCATGAGGGCTCAGATGCAACTATAGATACAGACTCTACAGAGGACTCTCAGGTAACAGATGAGGAAGGTACCGAGGAAGGTGAAACCACCCCTGAAAGCGAGAGCAACTCAAGAGCAGTGGAGGGATCCCAGGAGATGGGAGAGGGTTTCGTTCAGCTAGATGACGGAGCATGGGCTGCTAAAAACCAGGGAGTTAAGGGCCTCTCCTATGGGTTCTTGGCACAGCCTGAACCAGAGTATCCTGCCATTGCAAGAAAGATGGGAGTAGATCATGAGGTGGTCATCAAGGTAAGGTTCCTCATTGGCTATAAGGGAAGGGTAGAGGATATCAGGTTCTATGACGACGTAACAAACTTCGGTTTCAGAGAAGAAGTAGTAAAAACTCTGAAAAACTGGAGGGCAACACCAATAGAGGTAGAGGGAAGAAAGATAAAGCTCTACTTCTACAAGACATTTAGATTTGAAAAACTAGGTTAAAAAAAGGCTTCTAAAGCCAGATATGAGGAGAGAAAGATGAGAAAGTTAGCAGAGATAAACTTAGAGGATATAAGAAGGGAGATGGAGGAGTTCAGAGCATCATGTGGTTCAGTTATGATGGCTACCACCGGTCCCAAGGGCCTCCTTGCATCCTATGCTCCCTATGTAAATATTGAGGGGAGACACTTTATATATATAAGTGAGATAGCGGACCACTACCATAACCTGAGAGCTAATGCCGATCTATCCCTGCAGTTTATAGAGGATGAAAGGAAAGCCAGCAATATAGCAGCATGGGTAAGATCAAATGCCAAAGCTAAGGCCAGATTCAGAGAGATGATATATTCGAAGGGATTATGAATATCTTCGAGGAGCTTCATGGAAATATTTACCAGGTTCTTAGAGGAATGGAAGACTTCCACTTAGTCGAGTTAAACCTTGGAGAGGGGAGCTTTGTAAAGGGGTTCGGACTGGCATTTGATATAGAGGCAGACGGAGAGGTAGTACACAAGAAGGGACTTGAAGGAATGGGACACAGATAAAATCTAAAATTACTATAAAGCTAAGGAGGCTACAATGAAAACACTTATTGCATATTCAAGTAAAACAGGAAACACAAGAAAGGTTGGAGAGGCTGTATTAAAGGCATTTCCTCAGGGAGAGATAGTGGATATTTCAGATGTTACCGCTGTTAATGACTACGACCTTTTTGTTGTTGGTACATGGATCGACAAGGGAACTGCTGATACAAAGGCCCTTAGGTTTATCGACACTATTGAAGGCAAGAGGGTTGCATACTTCTTTACCCTGGGAGCTTACCCTGATTCAAAGCACGCCGAGGACTGTATTACAGCTATAGACAAGCTCTTTACAGACAAGGGAAATGAGATCGTTGGAAGATTCCACTGTCAGGGGGCTATAGACCCCAAGCTTATCGCCTGGATGTCTGAGCTTCCAGAGAAGCACCCTCACTCACCAAACCCAGAAAGACTCAAGAGATGGGAGGATGCCAGCAAGCATCCAAATGAAGAGGATTTCGATAATGCGTACAATACCTTTACAGAGATTTTAGCAGGACTATAGGAGGAATTAATGAGAACCGAGATAGAGGCACTACAAAAGGAAAATAAAAAGATCTCTCTGGCACAGATTGCCAAGGAGATTGGAGCAGAGTATACAGAGGTACTGAAGAATGCTCCCAATGTAAGGGAATACCCAAGAGAAAGGATCGACGACCTCTTTGAGATTTTAAGAGGCTGGGAGAGAGTATTCCTTCTTATTGTTACAGAGGGGTTCGTACTAGAGGTAAATGATAAGTTCCCTAAGGGATTCTATGGCCACGGCTACCTTAACTTCCACGACAAGGATTCTTCCATAGGAGGACACCTCAGTGTGGGAAGGATTCACTCTATCTATCTGGTAGATGATATTATGTTTGGGAGAAGGAGCTGCTCTATAAAGTTCTATTCAGAGGATAGGAAGGAGATCTTCAGTATCTATGTCCCAAGAAATGAAAAAAAGGAGCTTATTCCTGAATGCTTAGAGAGCTTTAATAATATTGTTTAGTATCCAAGGGTCCTATGGCCCATTTTTTTCTTGAAATCCATAGTTCTCTATGTTACTTTAGGTTGAAATATCAGGAAGTTTAAATGAAAAGTATCCAGAGGAGGACATATGAAGAGGATCTTGATCTTTGGGGGAAATCAGTTTGTGGGAAGAAGCATCGGGGAAGCTCTATTAGAAAATGACTATGAGGTATATCTTTTCAACAGGGGAAGCAGACCCAATCCCCCGGGAGCCATCCACCTGAAGGGGGACAGGAACAACTCCCAGGATCTGGAGGAGCTTCTGAAGGGTCATTACTTTCACGGGGTTATAGATGTATCCGCATATGAGGACCATCAGGTGGAAAAATCGTTGATAGCTCTACAGGGAAGGTACGGCAAGTATATCCTCATAAGCTCGGCTTCAATCTATCAAGATGAGGAGGAAGCCCCCTTTAAAGAAGGAGACAGGGTAGGTAAGAATCCAGTTTGGGGAGAGTATGCTTTGAATAAGTATCGATGTGAGGAGACCTTAAAAAAGGTAAGTAAAAAGTATAACTCCTCCTACACTATCTTCAGACCCTTCTACATCTATGGCCCTGGAAATAACCTGGACAGGGAGACCTACTTCATAAACCGTATCCTAGATAGTAAACCCATCTTCATCCCAAAGAGGAGGACAAGAGTGCACTTTGGGTATATAGGGGACCTTGCTGGAAATATCATAGCTGCTCTTGAAAGGAGTACCTTTGACAATGAGACCTTCAATATAGCAGGAAGGGAAACCATTACCTTCGAGGAGTTTATAGGGGTAGTTGAAAATATCTTAGGAAAAAAATCTAATGTAATATGGGTAGATGAGGAGGTACATGGGATCAAAGCCAGGGACTGGTTCCCCTTCAGGGCAGTGGATCTCCATGGAGATATTTCCAAGCTCCTCCAGGCTGGAGGGAAAATAGAGTATTCCATCGAAAGGGGAGTAGAGGAAACCTATAGGTATCTTCTAAAACATTCTCTCTTAGGAAAATATGAACTTAGTCCACTGGAAACTGGGCTCTTAAAGAGAACCTATACAGAATAAAAAAACATTCGTTTGAATTACTAAACCTAATAAAACAGTTGGATTTAATAAAAAAATACTGTATAATTGCTTTTGTTTAAATTATATGGATTTCAATCCCATCTATGAAAAACAACTATGAACTACTTGGAAAGGAGAGATAACATGAAGAAAATTGCAATTATGGTAGC
>CAYSGC010000012.1:0-13922 GCA_964430145.1 uncultured Fusobacteriaceae bacterium
TTCATGGGTTTTTATATTCAAGTGGGAAGATGCAGATGCAGCAGCCTTCTTTTCCAGCAAAAACATGGAGTATGCAAAAAGGTTCTTAAATAGGTTGTTTGATATTACAGGAGAGGAAGCAGCCTTTAAAGACCCGGTCAAATGGAGGAACGCCCTTAGGCTTACCTATGATACACTGCATATGAGTATTCTGGCGACATTTTTTTCAGCTGTCTCCATGATTGCAGTTGTTATTCCCGCTGCCAGGAACGCAGCAGACGGAACTCTGACCCTTTCCAAGAGGTGGTATTCAAGGATATTATTTTTGATTATCAGATCTCTCTATATATTTTCAAGGGCTGTACCTGAATTAATCTGGGCTATGATCGTTATATTCATCTTCAAGCCCGGTATATTTCCAGGAGCTATAGCCCTGTTTCTTCATAACTTTGGAGTTCTGGGAAAGCTGTGTACTGAGGTGGTGGAGGATCTGGATTTAAGACCGCTGAGAAACCTCTCCTCCTCTGGAGCCAGCACGGGGCAACTGCTCATATACGGGGTAGTTCCAATGGTGATGCCCAAGTTTATAACCTTTATACTGTACAGGTGGGAGGTTGTTATCCGTACAACTATTGTTGTGGGATTTGTAGGGGCAGGTGGACTGGGGCAGCAGTTTAAGCTGAGCATGAGCTGGTTTAAATACACGGAGATAACACAGCTTCTAGTCTGTTACCTCCTTCTCGTGGTTGTGGCTGACCTTTTATGTTCAGGGGTGCGTAGGATGATAAGGTAAAAAATTTAATGAATCTATTTTATAGAAAGACTGTTGGAAGGTTTAACAGTCTTTTTTTATTTTAACCTCTATTCTTCATAAAGCTGTCACCCATCTGTCACTATAGATCTGTAATATGAATGGACAGACATAGGAAAAGTTAGATGTGGAGGAAGAGATGAGAAGAATTATAATTTTTATGGTGGCAGTAATGGGAGTGGGATTATTTCTTGCAGGGCAGATGGCGAACAGAGACAGAGGAGAGCTAAGGCTTGTTCAGAAGGAGATTATACTGGAGGAAGGAGTCAGAGGCCAAGAGATCCAGCTCACAGATGGAAGGGATACTTTCTACTACAGCTATAGATTTCCAAGGGAGGTTATAGAGGAAAGCTTTTCTATGGATGATATAAATCGTGAGTTCTATATGGAGTTAGTGGATTATGAGAGGGAAGGTAGTGAGGAGTACCTCGTAGAACTTCAGGGAGCAGGAAGAGGAGTTGTTCTCTACAGGGGAGGAGAGGAGGTAGTGTTTATAGCAATGGAGAGGGACTCTCTTTTAAGAGTAGAGGAAGCCCTGAGAAAAAACAAGGTTTTAGAGGGGAAGATAGAGGAAAAATTTAATCTTCTCAAGGAGGCACTGATCAAAAAATAGGAAAGGGAGGACCTACAATGAGGTCCTCCCTTTAAAGTATCTATATCTTCATATCTCCGTATCTGATGATCCCTCTCTTTCTCATCCCTTCACTCACTACAAGGGCTATGGTCGCAGGAAGGATGAAGTGCAGGAGGATAACCTTAACAAGGGCTGTTCCTCCCATGGCCTCTATAGTAGCTATCTGACCAACAAGGCCAGCTGTTCCCATACCTCCCCCTATACTATTTCCCTGCATCTTAAAGACCACTGTGGAAAGGGGTCCCAGAATAGCAGAGGCTATCACAGCAGGAAGGGCAATAACCGGCTTCTTCACTATATTGGATATCTGAAGCATAGAGGTACCCAGTCCCTGGGCAACCAGTCCGCTTACCTTATTCTCCCTATAGCTGCTAACAGCAAAGCCTATCATATGACATGAGCATCCTACGATGGAAGCCCCTGCAGCCAACCCTGAAAGCCCCAGAGAGATGGAGATAGCTGCACTGGAGATGGGCAGGGTAAGGATGATACCCATAACCACTGAGATTAATATACCCATGGGAATAGGGTGAAGGGTAGTGATATAGTTTATGAATCCCCCTATGGCTGTCATCATGGATGTGATGGGAGGAGCCACTGTGGAACCAGCCAGTCCCCCTATGAAGATTGTGGCAGCAGGGATTACAATTATATTTAGCTTAGTTTTGTCCTCTACCAGCCTTCCTATCTCTGCTCCCACCAGAGAAGCCACAAGAGCACCCACAGGCTCACCTATAGCCAGGATTCCCCCATCTCTCACTGTACCAGCACCGATGGCTCCGCATATGAGTCCTGAAAGAACCACAAGGGGATTCTTACTTCTGGAGTAGGCCACCCCGGCACCGATGGCAGGGCCCATCATAAACTGGGCAACACTTCCATACTTTATGAGGGAACCGATTCCCCCGTAAACACCTATCTGTTTAAGGATAAGGCCGATTATAAGGGATGAAAACAATCCCAGGGCCATACCATTTAATACCTTTGTAACATAACCGCTATTTGAACCTTTAGACATAACTCACCTCTTCTACTGATCTAAAACAATATCTCTGCTGCTTACTGCTATGGCTCCTCCCTCCCTCATCTCTCTGATGGCATCATCTGAGTCTGAAGGGCTGAGGTTCACTCCACGACACCCATCGGTAACTAGGTATACCTTGTATCCCAGCTTGAGGGCATCCATCACAGTGAACTTAACACAGTAATCTGTTGCTAAACCAACCACATAGAGGGTATCTACCTCTTTCTCCTTAAGGAATTTATCCAGGTCTGTTTCCTCCCTGGAGGCACTGTAGAATCCGCTGTAGGAGTCTACCCTGGGGTTGGTTCCCTTGTGGATCTTATTCTGGACGGGTCTTAACTTTGGATGAAGCTCAGCTCCAGAGGTACCCTGCACACAGTGGTCGGGCCACCAGATTTGCGGTATGCCGTGGAGGTCTCCCATCTCCCCTACCTTTCCTCCAGAGTTGGAAGCAAAACTCCCGTGGTCGGCAGGATGCCAGTCCATGGTAGCCACCACAACCTCTTCCCTGTCGGTGAATCTATCGATAAGCTCGTTAACTACTGGAATGATCTCCTCTGCCTGCTTAACTTCAAGAGCTCCTCCCTGGCAGAAATCATTCTGAACATCAACTACTAAAAGTCCCCTCATTTTTATCCCCCCATACCATAATTTTATAATCCTTTAAGGATAAGATAATATATTTTCCCCAGAATTACAAATGCAAAAACGCCTAAAAATCTACCATTCATTAAAATAGTTCTAAAATTCACAAAATTTTAGTGGGTGATTTTAGTAGGAGGCATCAAGCAGTTTTACTAAAGAAATTTAAAGTGAAAAAAGTATTTAAAAAAGAATTAAAATTTAAGGGAAATCTTGGGTGGGGGAAGGCCTTAGGAGGGAGTAACCAGAAGGACCCCTCCTATATAGGGTCTCAGAAGATCTCCCATCTTCTCCATAAGTGAGGAGTGCTTCTTCAGGGAGAGGCTGCAGAGGGTGTAGGTATCTTCCGGGGATATTTTCAGGTCCCTCATGGATACTCCAAGCTCCTCCTTAAGTTTATTCAGGATATCTCCTCCAGAGAGGGATTCCTCAGAGGTGATCCCTTTAAGGGAAAATCCTCCCCTAAAGCACAGGAGCTTCAGGTTGTCTCTTTTCTCCAGAATACCGTAACCATCTATAATCATAGTACCTCCATAGTCTGTTTACCGTTCTCCATTGAGAGGAGATCATATCTTTTTCTTACTATATTTTACCAGATATAAAAGAGATTATTACTTACAATGAACTTATAACTGCCTTAGAAATATTAATTGAAGGCGGGAGGAAAAAACAGGTATAATTGTCCTAATAGAGAAGGGGGTAGGTATGAAGTACGATGTGATAGTGGTAGGAAGCGGCGCAGGGGGATATTATTCGGCTATTTCCTCAGCCAAGAGGGGATTGAAGACGGTTTTAATAGAGGGAGAGGAGCTAGGCGGAACAGCCTTCAGGTGGGGAAGCCTTGCAGTGAAGAGGATACTGGACGGTTTCAGAGGAGTGGATGAGGAGCTCCTAGGGAAGCTGGGAGTAGATATAGAGAAGCACTACAGGGGTAGGTATGCCCAGGGAGTGAGAGATATGGTCCATATAGAGGGGATCATAAGAAGAAAACTGGAGAAGGCTGGAGTTGAGGTGGTTATAGGCCAGGGGAAGCTTATAGGAGACGGAGAAGAGGGAGTAGTGGTAGAGGCCGGAGTAAGGGTCATAGAGGGAAAGAAGCTCATAGTGGCTACTGGAAGCACTGGGGATACACTGTGGAAGGGGAGTAGGATTATAACCCACAGGGATCTCCTAGCCATGGAGGAGCTCCCAGAGAGGATGTGTATAGTGGGAGGGGGAGTAGAGGGGATAGAGATCGCCAATATCACATCCTATATGGGGATAGAAACTGTGGTGGTGGAGATGGAGGAGTCCGTTCTCAAGGGTACCGAGAATAATCTTGTGGAGCCTGTTGTGGAAAACCTAAAGAGGAGGGGAACTGAGATCTATCTGAATACCAGGGTAGAGGAGTGTATGGACCTGGGAGACAGGGTAAGGGTATCCCTTGAAAATAGAGGAGAGATGGAGTTTCCTCTAGTAGTGGTTACAGGGATAAGGAGATCTAATATACCAGAGGGATTGGATGTAGAGACAAGGGACGGTTATATAGTGGTGGATGGGAACTACCAAACCTCCAATGAGAGGATATATGCAGTGGGGGATATAAATGGAATAATGGGAATGGCCAATGCTGCAAGGTATCAGGGGGAGCAGATGGGGGAGATTTTTAGTGAAGGAAGATCTGGAAGATCCTACCCGGAATCTCTATCCAGAGCCATCTATACCATCCCGGAGATAGCCTGTACGGGATTCGAGGGGGAGTACTCCGGGATAGCTTACTTTGCAGATACCTTCAGGGGATTTTCCAAGGGAGTAGAAAAAGGTTTTGTAGTGGTGTATAGTAATGACGGTAAAACCATATGTGGAATATCCATGAGTGGTAGGGATGTTTCAGAATACCTGGGGCCGTTGGGATATCTTGTGGATAAAAAGGTGACCCTGGAGGAGGCCAGGAAGGTGATGATGGCTCATCCAACTATGATGGAGGCCTTCCACGATGCAGTGGAGGATGTAATTAAGAATATAAAGTTATGAAAGTAATCTTAATTACCTAAATAGTTTCTTTAAAAAACTCTTTATAGTTGATCTTGCTTTGTACTAAAGTAGGGGACTAGACCGTTCTACAGGATAAGTTTGTTGCAGTGTTTAGCATAATTATTGACCTACAGAGCTGTAACTGTAGCTACAAAAGGTCGTAGAGTAATAATTAAACTTAGAAAACATTATAAAGAGTTGTCTTTTCTTGAGTACTTTCTTTGGACAAGCAAAGAAAGTATAAAATAGTTTTAGAGAGTTTTGTATAAAGAGTCAAAAATTCTATTAAAAGTAAAAATATTGATAATTAAAAAAGTGCAGAAGAAATTCTGCACTTTTAATTTACTTTATAACGATTTTTCCATCGATGATGTCCTTCTTAATCTCCTCTAACCTCTGGATCTTCTTCTCACCGATAACCTCTCTGGTATACTTGAAGTCTGTAGTTCCTACACCGTTCTCAGCAAGACCAAACTTGTAGGCTTTCCCCTCAAATTTACCCTCTACAGTATCCTTGATAAGGGCATATACAGCATTGTCCACATTCTTCAGCATGGATGTGATAACCTGTCCCTCAACCATGTAGTCCTGATCGGAATCCACTCCGATAGCATAGATCCCAAGGTCCTTAACAGCTTCCATCATTCCTACCCCTGTGTTACCAGAAGCATGGTAAACTACGTCCACTCCCTGGTTAGCCAGAGAATACGTAGCTTCCTTACCCTTTACAGGGTCGTTAAAGGGAGCATTCCCTCCTATGTAGATAGCAGTTGTAGAGATCTCCGGGTTGATATACTTGGCTCCCTGCTCATATCCCCTTCTGAAGTTGTTGATTAGAGGAATATCCACTGCCCCTATGAATCCAACGGAATTGTTTTCACTCATCATAGCTGCCAGGGCTCCCACAAGGAATGATCCCTCCTCCTCACTGAACACAAGGGAAGCGGTATTTGGAACTCCCTCTATGGTAGTATCTACAATGGCAAACTTAGTGTCTGGAAACTCCCTTGCTAACTCAGTCATGGCATCCTGAGCTGTGTATGAGGTTGCTATTATAAGATCGTATCCGTTTTCAGCAAACTCGGTAATGAAGATGCTGTCCTCCGACCATGAGCTTGGCTCAACATACTTTACCTCTATATCAAAATCCTTCTCAGCTTTCTTAAGCCCCCTGTAGGCAGAGTCGTTAAATGACTTATCTCCCAGTCCTCCCATAGCCAGGATAAGTCCTACCTTTATATCCTTGGCGAATGTACATGTAGAGATGATAAAAAATAAAACCAATAACTGTTTCATAAACCTTTTCATAAAAAATACCCCTTTAAATTTGAATCAAGGATATTTTAAGTCTTATGGTTGTAGGTGTCAAGAATGAATATTTTCTGTCTTCTAAAACAATTAAAATAACCATAAAAAAACAGCCTTCCAAACCATGGCGGCTTGAAAAGCTGTTTCTATGAAATACTTAACTTCTACTTGAATTTTTTAATATCGTCTACATTGATAGATCTTATATTGGTTGCTCTTCCCTTATTGTGCAGTTCGATCTTTCCCTCGTTGAGAAGTTTCTTAGCTAGGTGGGCATCCTGGGAATCAGGTAAACCTATTATCTTCCAGTTGTTGGCAGCTTCTCCCTGGATAACCCCATCTTTAGCCTCTCTGATATACTTCATAGTCATATATCTGATGGTACCATCCTTGAGTCCGTAAGCCTCCTTGGAAGCCCAAAGCTTCTTAACTGTAGAACTTCCCTCCAGCGGACCACCTGCTCCAAGCATTCTGTCCATTCTGTACGAGTTCATACCAAGCTTTATAATAGTATCGTCCTTAACAGGGGTACCATTATTTAGAGTAAGGTTTTTGATTCTGTTACCAGCTTCCTCTCTGATGTCGATATCATATGTAACTCCCTTGGCAAAGTCGAAGGTAGCGTACTTCTCACTTCTTCTGTCCAGGTCGAAGCTCAGGATAAGGTCTCCCTCCTTTAGAGTGTTGAAGAATCCAGCAGACCACTCAAGGTACTTCTTCAGGTCCTTACCGGTAACCTCATAGACAGTAATGTCTCCTCCAGTATATCTGTAGTTGAAGTTTATATCCTTTACCTTGATAGGTCCCCTATCCAGTCTTGCCTTGTCCTGATCCACCGACAGGGCAATAACATCAGCATCTGAGAAGTAGAAACCAACCTCACCAAATAGTGTAGACAGACCTGAATCCACTGTATGGATGGCAGGAATACCTCTGAACTCATCTGCTGGTACCAGGTCTCTTTTTGTTTCTCCCACAACTATATTGGCTTCCTCTCTCAGCATATTGTGGAATCTCTCATAGAGCTTCTCCACAGACTTGTCAGACTTCACACCCTTTACGGAAACAGTCTCAGTTCCCTTGGAAGTCAGCTCAGTCCCCTTCTTATTTACGTCGAACTTAAGGGTGGCAACTGAGATATCCTTTCCATACTTATATGGCATAGTGATAGGCGTCCCATTGACAACTACCTCTGAAGCCTCCTTGTGGGCATGTCCTCCCAGCATAAGGTCGATCTCAGGGATCTCCCTGGCTATATCTGAAAGCCCTGTATTGGAGATATTGTTTTCATTTTCAATTCCCAGGTGTCCTGCAAGAACGATAGCATCAACTCCCTGCTTCTGCAGGTTAGCCACCTCATTTTTGATCTCTGAGATAATCTCTCTGTACTCTACTCCGTTCAGGTTATCTGTATCCTCCTCGAACTTTACAGTCATAGGGGTAGTAGCTCCTATGATACCAATCTTAACTCCGTCCTTCTCTACAACAGCAGATGGTGTGTAGTAGTGCTCACCGCTATCTCTGTAGAGGTTGGTAGCCAAGACCTTACCATTATACTGGGAGTAGGCCTTGTCCAGGAACTCCATACCGAAGTTAAACTCGTGGTTTCCAGGGACGATGAAGTCGTAGCCGATCTCATTGTAGATCCTCATAACAGGATGGAAGTCCTCTGCAAAGTAGATGCTGTTGAACTTCTCGATGCTGTTATCCTGGATGGCGTCTCCCAAGTCAAGCAAGATAACGTTCTTATTTTCATCTCTGTATTCATCCATAAGGGTAGATATCTGGGAGAATCCTCCAGAGAAGTCCTCTGTATCTGTGGAGTAGTTCCACGGTGAGATTCTTCCGTGTACATCGGATGATGCAAGAATTTTAATATCCACTTCCCTTGCAAAAATGGAAGCAGCTAAAGCCATAAGGCTGAATAAAAGTGTGTAGATCTTTCTCATAATTAGTTCCTCCTTAAAAAAATCAAAATATTGTAGCACAAAAAGGGTGGAATTCCTATAACAAAAGGTTAGGTGTGTTCTTTTTTAAAGTTATAGTATGGTTGACAGTGTATGGGAGAAGGCTTACCCTAGGGAAGGCTGGTTGAAAATAGAGGATAAACATAGTATAATTAAAACTAGAAATTTGTACTAAAAAGGAGTATGAAATATGGTACTAGCGAGGAATAAGAAGGCTTTTCACGATTATTTTATAGAGGATAGATTAGAGGTAGGAATGGAGCTTATCGGGAGTGAGGTAAAGTCCATAAAAGCCGGTAAGGTGAGTATCAAGGAATCATTTGTAAGAATTATAAAAGATGAGATGTTTGTGATGAATATGAATATAACTCCTTGGGAGTACGGAAGTGTATATAACCCAGATGAGAGCAGGGTAAGAAAACTTCTTCTCCACAAGAGGGAGATAAAGAAGTTTCACGAAAAGGTAAAGCAGGAGGGGTATACTATCCTTCCACTTTCCATCTATACCAAGGGGGGACTTGTAAAGATGGAGATAGCCCTGGGTAAGGGTAAGAAAAACTATGATAAGAGGCAGTCTATGGCTAAGAAGGATCAGCAGAGACAGATAGACAGGGCAATGAAGGAAAGATATTAATTTAAGCAAAAGGGAGACACTTCTGTGTCTCCTTTTTTATAAAATATAAATTCAAGATATGCATATAAGGAAAATAACGCTATCATTATAGAAAATAATTTAACGATCTTTAATAGCTTTAAAGAAAAAGCAGGATATAAACTTCATACTTTAGTATTAATCTGTAGGAGGTGGAGTTATGACCTATGAAAAAGTTAAGAGACTAAAAAAATTGAAGAAGAACTTAAAGAAGATTAACAAATTAAGAAAAGCTGAAAAAACTTAAATCAAAGCAATGGAAAGCTAAAACCCTGAGGCTAACCTCAGGGTTTTTATTTATTCAACCAAAGGTAATTTTTTTGATCTTTAGAAGTACAAAGACTTAAAAAATACCATATCCCATAGAGTTATTTGGCTAGGTGAAGTATCATAAAAATACCACAAAAATACTATAAAATGAAAAAAAGTGCTTTGGTGTCGCCACGTAACGAATGTTACAATAACTCCTACAAAAGTACTAAAAAAGTAATATTGGGAGTGGTGACATGAGAAGAAAAAATGATGTATTTGTATTTGGACTGGCAATATTTGCCATGTTCTTTGGAGCGGGGAACCTGATATTTCCCCCGGAGATAGGAGTAACAACAGGAAGGGAGTGGCTAATAGCTGCAGGAGGCTTTTTTCTTACAGGCATCTGTCTTCCGGTAGGGGGACTGGTGGCATTCAGTAGAGCTACAGATGTGAATAAGTTTGCCCACAGGGTTTCCGATAAATTTAATACAGCTTACTTTACCCTGCTGATACTTGCCATAGGGCCTATGCTTGGAATACCGAGAACAGCAGCAACGGCGTATGAGATGGGGATAGCTCCTAACCTTGGAGATCTCAACCCTCTGTTGGTTTCATCTATCTACTTCCTGGTGGTGTATTTTCTGGTTATGAATCCTTCCAAGCTATTGAATAATATAGGGAGATACCTTACACCGATAATCCTGTCGATACTGGCGGTAGTGATGGTTAAGGGAGCTCTAATGGGGTTTGGAGTACCTGGGGACAAGGTAATAGACCAGAACTCATTTTCATATGGATTCTTTGGGGGATACCAGACTATGGATGCCATAACCTCGGTAATATTGGGAGCAATAATAGTTAAGGGATTAAAAGCCAACGGATATGTAAGGGAATCTGAGCAGAGGTCCATGATAATAAAGTCAGGAATAATCTCAGGGATAGGAATGGCTCTGGTATATGGAGGACTTCTTTATCTTGGGGCTATGGCCAACGGGAACAACCTGGGAGTGAGCAGGGCCGATCTGGTAATGTACTTTGCTGAGGTTACCCTGGGATCATTTGGAATAAGGGCACTGGGGCTGTGTATAACTGTGGCATGTTTAACAACCTCAGTTGCCCTGGTTGCTATAGTTTCCGACTTCTTCTCTGAAAGAACCAATCTTTCCTATAGGGGAATAGCTATAGCAGTATGTACAGTATCAGCAGTGCTTGCTGCAACGGGACTTGGGTTTATAATAGATATAGCTGTACCTATACTGACAATCCTCTATCCTGCCACAATAATCCTCATAGCTCTTAACATAGCCAAGGTGGAGGACCACAGGATATTCAAGGGAAGCATATATACTGGACTGGCCTTCAGTGGGCTGGAGGTAGTGGCAAGGTCAGGGGTATCAGAGAGTATAGAGCAGCTATTCAACATGCTGCCATTTTCTTCAGAGGGCTTTGCCTGGCTTATACCGACTCTGGCTGTATCTGGTTTATTGGTAGCCTTAAGGAACAGGGTCAATATAGCGGCTGAAAATATTTAATCCTTCATCTACAGGAAGAGTTTAAAAGGAAAGGCAAAGAGTTGAAGTAGATATTATAGGGGAGTTGCTTGGTCGGTTAAAGGGTATATTGCGAAATACAATGGATTTTAACAGAGAGCCCCATAATGGGGTTCTTTTAGCTATTATTTTTGTTAAAAAAGAAGGTCTTAAAAAAGAACAAAAGGACATAAAATCTTGATTTTAAATTTTTTATAAACTATATACATTAGGGGCTGCCAGGTTAAGATGAAAGATCTCTTAGAGTGAAAGGCAGTCGTGGATTAAGGTATTAAATTAATTTGAAAAAGGGTTGAGGTGATAGGGATGATTATAAAAAATGCAAGGATACTGAGCAGCGGAGTGGAGGATGGAGTATATCACATCAAGGTCAGAGAGGGGAAGATAGAGGCCATAGTAGAGGCAGGGAACTCTGTAGCCATTGAGGATGGAGAGAAGTGTATAGATGCGGTAGGAGCATATGTTACACCGGGGCTTGTGGATGCCCACACCCACCTGGGGATGGTTTCGGATTCTGCAGGATCCTTCCATGAGGATGACAATGAACCCAACAGCCTCATATCCTCACACCTGAGGGCTATAGACGGCATAAATCCTCACGATGTCACATTTAAAGAAGCTAGGGAGGCCGGGATTACAGCCTGCGCCAGCGGGCCGGGATCGGCTAACCTTGTAGGGGGGCAGTATGCCTGCATAAAAACCTATGGGAGGGTAGTTGAGGATATAGTTATAGACCCGTACATAGGTATGAAGGTGGCCCTGGGAGAAAACCCCAAGAAGAGATATGATATGACGAGGATGGGCATAGCAGGGAACCTGAGGGAGTTTCTGAGAAAGAGCAGGGAGTATGCTGATGGAAGAAGCTCGGAATACGATGAAAAGTATGAGGCTATGATCCCTGTTATGAGGGGGGAGAAGCCCTTGAAGATCCATGTTCACAGGGGGGACGATATAGTTACCGCCATAAGGATAGCCGAGGAGTTTGGTGTAAGGTATACCTTAGATCATGTGACCTGCGGGGTAGATGTCCTGAATTATCTGAGAAAGAAGGATGTTCCCCTTCTGCTGGGACCAAGCCTGGGGTCCAGGGGGAAGTCGGAACTTAAGGGGAAGGGATTTAAGAATGTAGTGAAGCTCTCCCAGGGAAGGGACGTATGCATAATTACAGATGCCCCGGTAATTCCCCTGCAGTACCTTCCAATCTGTGCAGGCCTTGCCATCTCCAAGGGGATGGATTACAGAAAAGCCCTGGAAGCTGTTACCATAAACCCTGCAAGGGTTATGGGGGTGGAGGAAAGAATAGGGAGCATAGAGGAAGGAAAGGATGCAGACATGGTTATCTGGAGGGAGAAGCCCTTTGTAACCATCCAGGATCCCCTCTATGTAATAGTTGACGGAAGAATAATAGAGGGAGGGGATGAGGTTGAGTAGACTGTGTGAGATAGACAGGGGGCTCCACTCGATACCTGAGATTGGGATGGAGGAGTATAAAACGGCAGCCTTTATAAGAAGCACCCTGGAGGAGAAGGGGATAGCTTATGAGGTTGCAGCGGGGACAGGAACCCTTGTATATTTACAGGGAAGAGGGGATGAGATCATAGCCTTCAGGGCAGATATAGATGCCCTTCCCCTGGCAGACAACTCCAACCACATATCTCCCTCGATAAATAAGGGGTTTTCCCATGCATGCGGCCACTCAGCTCACACCTCAGCTCTCCTGGAGACCATCCTTCAGGTAGATGAGGGGATAAAGGAGGGGAAATCTTTAGAAAAGTCTCTCTTGTTTATATTCCAGCCTGGTGAGGAGGGGTGCGGTGGTGCACGTTATGTTATAGGGGACGAGGTCTTTGATAAGTACAGGGAGAGGATAAAGTGTTTCTTTGCTACCCATGTAAATCCAGAGATGGATGAGGGCAGGGTAGCTGTAAGGGAGGGGTATATTTCCGCCCAGAATGTGAATATAGAGTGGGATATAGAGGGGCAGGGTTGTCACGGAGCCCAGCCCCATACCGGGATAGATATTGTTGTGGTTGTCTCGGAGCTCATAGGGGCCTACCAGACCATAAGGTCGAGGAATGTCCATCCAGATGATATGTACCTATTTACCATCGGAAAATTCCTCACGGGATCCAAGGTGGACGGGGTATTTCAGGCTGGGGGAGCAAGGAATATAATCCCAAACAATATCCAGCTAGAGGGGACCATAAGGATGTATGACTCCAAGTATATAGAGATATCCAGGGAGAGGATAGAGGCACTGAACAGGGGATATGAGGAGGCTTACGGGATAAAGATAAATATGGACTTTAAGCCCAACTATCCTGCCATGGTTAATGATGCGGGACTCTATGGGGATGTGGTAGAGGTTCTGGGGAATCTGGGAATAGAGGCGGAGGAATCCAAGAAGATGACTGGTTCCGAGGACTTCTCCTTCTACAGGGATATAGCTCCTACATTTATGTTTATCACAGGAACAAGGAATGGGGAGGCAGGGCATACAGCTCCTCTGCACAACCCAGCCTTTGGATACACCTCCAAAGCCCTTGAGACTATTGTAAGGGTGTATCACGGACTTATTCAGCAGAAGGCTATGTAAATGTGGTGGAAGCTCAGGCTTCCACCATTTTTAATTACTGGGGGAGGTGTAGAGTTTTTCAAGAGCAAGGTACTTTCTTACCATGATGCAAGAAAGTACCCAAAGAAGACCTAGTCCTGCGTAATGCCTTTATAGTAAATATTTTATCTACGACCTTTAAGAGCTACAATCATAATTCTGTAAGTTAAGAATTAGGTAAAACATTATGATAAACTTAACTCGTTTGACGGTCTAGCTAAAGTTTGAAGCAGAAAGCTGCATCGGCTACTTCGGACATGCTACAGTTTAAATGATTGTAGGCAGTTGTCGAGCTTTGTTTGTTCACTCCAATG
Organism: uncultured Fusobacteriaceae bacterium; assembly: GCA_964430145.1. GTDB lineage: Bacteria > Fusobacteriota > Fusobacteriia > Fusobacteriales > Fusobacteriaceae > Propionigenium. The sequence goes on from CAYSGC010000012.1 coordinate 13,761, forward strand.
GATGGGAAAAAGATCAGGTGAAGGAAGGAAAGGTGGGGGAGGTTGTGAATTATTAATATGTAGGAAGTTTAAAGAAAAATTCATCTTGAGGCAGTAACCTTATGATGGGTGTGCAGAATGCCTGGGAAGTTTTTAAGGGAGATAAATCCCCTGAAGACCTCC
>CAYSGC010000012.1:14022-24563 GCA_964430145.1 uncultured Fusobacteriaceae bacterium
GGTGTGCAGAATGCCTGGGAAGTTTTTAAGGGAGATAAATCCCCTGAAGACCTCCCTTGAAGAGAAGGAATAAAGAGGTGAAGAAAGATGTTGATAGAGCAGATACGTCACGGAACAATAATAATAACACTGAGAGAGTATAAGGTAGTGGTGGATCCCATGTTTTCTGCCAAGGGGAGGTTACCTTCTCTCAGAGCCACTAAGCTTCTGAGGTTTAAGAGGACCAACCCCACGGTGGAACTCCCTGAAGATATGGAGAAGAGGCTAAATGGTGTAACCCATGCTCTTATAACTCATACCCACTTTGACCATATAGATGAACCTGCTATAGATTATCTTAAGAGGCACAGTATTGTAACCTTCTGCTCGGAGGAAGATGAGGAAGTCCTTATAAAGAAGGGGCTCAAGGTGATACCCCTGAAGACCTCCCAGGAAAACTTCTTTTTTGACGGAAGCATAAGACCTGTTCCAGCAAGACATGGCTGGGGATGGATAGGAAGGGTCATGGGCCATGGAGTGGGATATTTTATAGCTATGCCGGGGGAACCCACCCTCTATATAACTGGGGATACAGTCCTTACAGATGAGGTAAAGAGGGTGATAACGAATCTGAAGCCCGAGTGGACTGTAGTGGCAGGGGGAAAGGCCAAGCTGGCAGTTGGAAAACCCCTTTTAATGTCCGAGGATGAACTTCTGGAAGCTGTGGAACTGTCCTCTGGAAGGGTTATACTAAACCATCTGGAAGCCATGGACCACTGTCAAATAGACAGAAAGATTCTCAGGGAACTTATGAGGGAGAATAAGCTTGAGAATAAGGCAGTTATACCCAATGACGGGGATGTAATTGAGTGTATTAATGAAGAGTAGGGAGCCCAAGGGGCTCCCTTTTAACTGAGAAAGATATTTTGAGGAAATTCTCTTTTCTTAGAAGGAAAGCCCGGCTTTCCTAGTATAGAAGTTTTTATAGGAGGGAAGAGATGAAGAGGAAATATATGGAGGAAGCTATACATCTTGCCCGGTGGGGCATGGAAAATGATAAGGGCGGCCCCTTTGGAGCAGTGGTGGTTAAGGAGGGAGTGGTGGTAGGCTGGGGATATAACACAGTTACCAGCAGCAACGATCCCACAGCCCATGCAGAGATAAATGCCATAAGGGATGCCTGCAGAAACCTGGATACCTTTTCACTGGAGGGATGCGTTATCTACACATCCTGTGAACCCTGTCCCATGTGTTTATCTGCCATATACTGGGCGAGGATTGAGAGGATATTCTTTGCCTGTGAGATGGAGGATGCAGCGGAAGCAGGGTTTATAGATGAGGATATCTACAAGGAATTCTGTCTCCCCCACTCCTTGAGAAAAATTCCCAGTGAACAGCTTATGAGGAGGGAATCCATAGAGGTTTTCCAGAGGTGGAGAGCCAAGGAGGACAGACTTCTATATTGAGATATCAGGTTATGGAATAAAAAAGAGGAGATGATCTCCTCTTTTTAGTTTGCTTTCTATCTTAAATTATTTTTCAAGGGGAAGATCCTCATTGAAGGTCCACCCTGCAAAGGAGGAGTCATAGTTTGCAGTTCTGTAATCATAGGCTGTAAGAGCAAGCCATGCCATGGAGGATCTTATTCCACCGGTGCAGTAGGTAACGATGGTCTTTTGGGTATCCAGACCGCTCTCTATCACAAGCTTGTCTATCTCCTCTCTGGACTTTAATATTCCCTTATCGTCCATAAAATCAAGGAAGAAGATGTTTTTAGACCCAGGAATCCTTCCGAGCCTTGCCTCGCCGTAGTTTTTCTCGCCAGCATACTCTGCAGCTTCTCTGGCGTCTAGGATGGCTACCCCTTCAAGGTTTTTTGCAAGTTCCTCTGTGGAGATTATAATCTCCTCGTTGTAGTCCGAGACGGTAAAGTTCCCCCTTTTACTTTTACTGCCAAAGGAAGCCGTTCTTCCGCCGGCAGCTTTCCAGGCCTCTATTCCGCCCTCCAAGATCTTGACATCTGTCATGCCAACATAGCTGAGCATCCAAAGAAGTCTTGCATCCTCACCAAATCCCTTGACAGGATCTGTATAGATGATAACCTGGCTGTCTCTGTTCAGTCCCACTTTCTGCAGGGCCTCCTCCAGCTGAACCCTATCCTTCAGAATTCCCCACTGGGAAGAGGTGGACGCTTTTCCATCCATCTTGGAAAACTCAGGCCATGAGGTGAGCACAGCTCCGGGGATGTGACCGGCCATATAGCTGGTTCTGTTTCCCCTGGAATCTAGGATAAGCAGGTTTTCATTATTGATGTTTTCCATGAGCCAGTTGGCATCCACAAAGTAATCCTCCTTGGCAGCCAAGAGAGAGGCTGAAAGGAGAAGGAATAGCAGCAGTTGTTTCAATATTTTCTTCACAGGTAATACCTCCAGTAGTTTAATACTCTAAATATACAATACCTTGATGGGATATACAAGGAGTTCTGGAGGTCAGTGTAAAAAATGGATTAAAGGTGAATAAAAATTTTCTTTACCGTGATATAATAGGGGCAATAGATTAGGGTGAGAGAGATAAAGGAGACAGGAGGAAAGAGAAATGAGAATATACAGGTTTGACAGGATAGATTCTACAAATACCTTCCTAAAGGGAAGAAGCGATCTGGAAAACTATGATATGGCTATAGCAGAGGTACAGACTGCAGGAAGGGGTAGGAGGGGAAATGAGTGGAAGTCTCCTGAGGGAGCAGCACTCTTTTCCTTTGCCCTCAAGGAGGAGGAGTATCTTCCACTGGAGGAGTGGAGAAAGCTCCCTCTTGTGGTGGGAGTATCGGTACTGAGAGCTCTGGAGGGGATAGAGGCTGGAGATTATCAGTTTAAGTGGACCAACGATGTCTACCTCAATGGAAGAAAGGTATCGGGAATCCTGGTGGAGAAGGTAGAGGGGTTCTTTATTATAGGGATAGGGGTAAATGTCAACAATAGCGAGTTCGGGGAGCTTGAGAAAAGGGCAACCTCCCTTTCCAGAGAGAACGGCAGATCCTATGAAACGGAGGAGGTGGCCCTTAAAATTATAGAGGAATTTAAGAGGTGCTATAGTAAATTTCTCATGGGAGGGTGGAGTGAACTTCTCTATGAAATTAACTCTAAAAACTACCTGAGAAACAGACCCGTAAAGATAGATCTCAGAAACAGGGTAGAGGAGGGAGTAGCCAGGGAGATAGCTTCCGACGGAACCCTTGTTGTGGATGTAGACGGCGAGAGAAGAAACTATGATGTGGGAGAGATACACATCTCATTTGAGAGGTGATAGTTTTGTTTAGATGGATAAAGCAGGTTATTAAAAAGTATGGTGCCCTGAGGAACAGGCAGGTAATGGCTCTGGCGTTTCTCCTATCCCTTATTCTAGCTATGTTAGCAGAGATAAATAATCCCGATGGTGGGTATATAGGGGATATCAGGGGAGTGATCTTCAACTACTTCCCTATGATATTTATGAATATAGCGCCGGTACTCTTTGTCTTCAGGATTGGTTTTTTAAGGAAGATTAGACAGAACCCCATGTATGCTGTGTATATGATCCTCTACTTCCTGCTCTTTGTTCCCCTCTTCATGGGAATACAGTCCAAGGGGGGGAGGGTAGAGGTAGACAGGTCCAGCTTCTTCTATATAGGAGTCACTGGGCTGAACCTTCTGGCTATCGTCATAGGGCACATAGTCCTTATAAGGTATGTATTTTTAGATGTGATCTTCAAGAAGAGAAAGCCAACGGGAAGGGACACCATAATAGTATTTATGACATATGTGAGTATGGGAGTGAGCTTTGGCTTCCTCTACGCCCTCATAACAACCCTGTCCCCTGAACCTGCCTTCTCCAATATGAGTCTGGAGATGGCAAAGGACCTGGGGGGAGTAAAGCTTTACTTCAGACATATCTACTACAGCTTTATAACCCTTACCAGTGTGGGGTTTGGGGATATATATCCAGAGAGCTGGATAGCCCAGACCGTGGCAGTAATAGAGTCTATCCTGGGAGTATTTCTACTGAGTTTTTCCCTGGGAATAATCCTGAGTTCTGAAACTGAGGAGCACTCTGTAAAGCAGGATGAAAATGATAAGTTCAGAAAGGAGCTTATGGCGGATATAGAGGAACTCCATGCAAGGCAGAATGAAACTAAAAGACTTAAACAGGAGCTTCTAGGAGATATAGAAAAGCTGATAGATAAAAAACTTGGGAATCCACAGGACAAGGGATAAATTAAAAGCAGCTGTCATAGGACAGCTGCTTTTCTTATGCTGCATCGGCAGCTTTTTTCTTTGATTTTATAAATCCTGATGACAGCAGCAGTCCCAGGGCACATACCAGGATCACAGGGTAGAAGATATATACATAGGAACCAAAGGTCTCCCTAATATATCCTCCAACAAACCCCTGGATAAGGGCTCCAATTCCATATGCAGTAAAGAGGATCCCGTAGTTTGCTGTGTAGTGGGTCTTTCCAAATAAGTTTACTGTGGAAGCAGGGGCAATAGCCAGCCAACCACCAAGGTTTAACCACATGATTGCAAAGGACAAGGCAAAGACGATTATGTTTCCTGCAAATAAAAGGGAGAGAACCCCAGCAGTTATTATGAGTGTATAGGATATGGCGATAGTCCTCTTTGTTCCAAGCTTATCTGTAAGGGCACCGAAGATGGGTCTTCCTATACCATTGAATATTGCAAAGAAGGATGTGAAGAAAGCTGCCTTTACCGGAGTAAGATTAACAACCTCTTGGGCATAGCTGCTGGAAAGGCCTATTATCATAAGACCAGAAAAGGTCCCGATAACATAACAAGTCCATAGGGCATAGAAGGTAGGAGTCTTCACCATCTCCACAGGAGTAAATTCTCCAGAGGGACCAGTTCCCACATAGTGGTGGCCCTCCTTTTTCTCAGGGAATTTAAGGGTAAGGGATAGCAGACTCAGGATGACAGCAAATGTTATTCCCAGGATCTTAAAGGCAGAAAATACACCAAATATTATTATCAGCTCGGTAGCCAGAGGAGCAGTAATAAATGGAGACAGTCCAAACCCCAGAAGGGTCAGTCCCACAGCAAAACCTTTTCTGTCAGGAAACCACTCTGTTACAATGGCCATGGGTATCCCGTAAACTATCCCTACTCCAATCCCCCCAAGGACTCCATAGGTAGCTATAATAAACTCAATACTGTCAGCTGTTCCTGCAAGGATCCATGCCACAGATATGAGGAGAGACCCTCCTATGGCAAGGATCTTTGGGTTTATTTTTTTGATAAACAGCCCAGCCACAGGCATGGAAAAAGCATAAAACATTAAAAATACAGTATAGGGCATACTGGCCATGGTAGAGGATATGCTTACTCCGTGGGCATCCTTAAGAGCTTCAACTAGAGGCTTTTGGAAAACTCCCCAGGAGTAGATCGTTCCCATACACAAAAACATCACTAGTCCACTTATGATATAAAATTCTCTTCTTTTCATACACACTCCTAATCATTGTTTTTTTGAAAATACACTTGTAATATCTAATTACGGTACAAGATTAGCATAACCTTGAAATGATAATCAAATTTTTGTTAAAAATTTAATATGTTTTATATAAATTCAATAAATAAGTGGACAAAGTCCAGTTATATGGTAGGGGTTTTTCTTAAGAGGGGAGAGTAAATCTAAGAAAGGGATGGGGGTAATTAAAAATATAATTTTATGATAAAATATAGTGATGTAAGTTGTACCTTTTGTCTTGACACAAAAGGTACCTAAAAAAGTTCGATACCTTTGTCTTGTACCCTAAGGGCATTTCTTCGCTGTGCTCAGGGCATACAAATGTATCCGAAAAATCAAGACTTCCGATAATTGTCTTTGGAAGTATAACATAGCTTTCGTTTCTTTTAGGGGCTCTAGATAGAACCTGACGAGTAAAACGAAACGAGGTAGATATAGATAAGTGGAGCTCGACGACTATCTCCAGTCGGCAAAAGGATAAAGTGAAGTTTGAGATCTACCGTGTTTATATCGATATGGCTTTGTACTAAAAAATCTGCTAGACCGTTATACAGATTAAGTTTATCGATTACTGCGCGCTGGGTTGTTTCTCTTAAAATTGAGATTGTAGCCCACAAAGGTCGTAGAGTAATAATCACACCAGTGAGAAATTATAAACAGGGGCCAGTTTTCTTTGGTTCATTTCTTTTGCTGGCTAAAAGAAACGACCAATCATTAGGTAAAGGGTATGAAATATAATAATTTAAAAATTTAGTTACTTTCAAAAGTAACAGAAGGATAGAGAGGAAAGATATGTTGGATAAAAAAAGAGTAGTAGTGGGAATGAGCGGAGGAGTGGATTCCTCTGTGGCTGCCCTCCTTCTAAAGAAGCAGGGATATGAGGTGATAGGGGTGACCCTGAAACACCTGGGAGACGAGACAAGTGAGAACCCCAATGTGAAGACGTGCTGCAGCTTAGATGATATCTTTGATGCCAGAACAGCCTGCCACAAGGTGGATATCCCCCACTATGTGGTGAACGCTGTAGAGGAGTTTGACAGGGAAGTAGTTGAATACTTCATAGAGGAGTATAACAGGGGGATGACCCCATCTCCGTGTATAGTTTGTGATGAGAAGATCAAGATAAAGAAGCTCATAGAGGCAGCCAACAGGATGGGGGCCTACTACATATCCACGGGGCATTACTGCGATGTGGAGTACAGTGAGGAGCTGGGGGCCAGTCTGCTGAAGCTGGCTGAGGATGACCTCAAGGACCAGACCTATATGCTCTACAGACTGGGAGAGGATGTAGTTAAGAGGATGCTATTTCCTCTGAGTTCATATAAGAAGCCTGAGGTAAGGGAGATGGCAAAGGAGGCCGGTATATCAACCCACGCCAAGAAGGACAGCCAGGGGATATGCTTTGCCCCAGAGGGGTATAAGAAGTACCTCAAGAGAAAACTCAAGGGGAAGATCCAGCCCGGGAACTTTGTAGATAAGGAGGGAAAGATCTTTGGGCAGCACGAGGGGTATCAGCTCTATACAATAGGCCAGAGAAGGGGACTGGGGATAGTTCTTCCCAGGGCATACTTCATCACCGAGATAAGGCCTGAAACCAATGAGGTAGTTCTGGGAGACTTTGATGAGCTCATGAGATCAAAGGTGGAGCTTGTGGACACGTTATTTCTTGTGGATATAGGAAAGCTTCAGGGGAAGGATCTTGTGGCCAGACCCAGGTTTTCAAGCAGGGGACTTCCAGGGAGGATTACCACCCATGAGGGAAGGGTCTTCTTTGAATATGCAGAGGAGAATGCCCAGAATGCTCCGGGGCAGCATATGGTGGTCTATTACAAGGGATTAGTTGTAGGGGGTGGAAAGATAATATATTAGATTTAAGAGAGTCCTCACAGGGTCTCTTTTTTTAGTGTACATAGAGAGGCTTCAGAAAAAGGAAAGGGGAAAAAACCTTAGAATAATAATATAACAGCAAGGGAGCAAGGAGATACAGAAGGAGGTCTATTATGGAGCGGGAGCCTTACTTTAAAAAGGTAGACGATAAGTGGTATGTATGGGACAGTGAACTTGAAGAGTATGTAGAGGATACTGAAAGTAAGGATGATCAAAGGCAGCAGACCACCCAGTAGAGGGTGGTCTTTTTTATTTTTTGGCAGATAGGTGAGGCAATCTTCGAGCAGTATCTAAAATAAGGTCTTTAAGGTTTAAAATTCCTATATTTTTGCAAAAGTCTATTTTCCCCATGAGGGGAATACTGTATAATGAGAAAAAAGAGGGGGGATAGATTTGAAACTAAACAAGATAATGGATGAAAAAAATGCAGACGCAATATTAATTACCAATATGCTCAATGTAAGGTATTTTTCAGGATTTACAGGGACTACAGGGGTAGTCCTTGCAACGGGAGAGAAAAGATACTTTATAACGGACTTCAGATATACAGAGCAGGCAGAGGCTCAGGTAGTTCCCAATGGTTTTGAGGTAGTGAGGGAGGACAGACAGCCCCTTGAAAGGGTGGCGGAGCTTCTTAAGGAAAATAGTGTAAAGAGGCTGGCTATAGAGGATACCTCTGTGAGCCTTTCTCAGTTCAGAACCTTTGAGAAAAACTTCGAGGGGATAGAGTTTGTGGATCTTGGGGATATCTTCTTGAGAGAAAGGATGATAAAGACTCCTGAGGAGATAGAGATAATAAGGGAAGCAGCAAGGATAACAGATGAAGCCTTTGCAGCCATAAAACCCCTTATAAAAGAAGGGGCTGTGGAGAAGGACCTCTCTACAGAGCTTGAGTATCAGATGAAGAAGAGGGGAGCAGACGGGCCTTCCTTTGATATAATCGTAGCATCAAACCACAGATCTGCTATGCCTCACGGGGTAGCAAGTGAGAAGAAGCTTGAAAATGAAGGGTTTGTAAAGTTTGATTTCGGATGCTTCTACAAGGGGTATGCATCGGATATGACAAGAACTGTATACCTGGGAAGCAACCCTACAGAGAAGCACCTGGAGGTCTATAATACAGTTCTTGAGGCTCAGAAGCTGGCTGTGAGCAGTGTAAAAGCGGGAATGACTACAAGGGAACTGGATAAGATAGCAAGGGACTACATAACTGAAAAGGGATTTGGAGAGTACTTTGCTCACGGACTGGGGCATGGAATAGGCCTGCAGATCCACGAGTATCCAGGGGTATCCTTTAAGGCTGAGGATATAGTCCTTGAGGAAAACATGGTAATCACCATCGAGCCTGGAATCTACCTGGAAGGGTTTGGGGGAGTGAGGATAGAGGACGACATCGTAGTAAAGAAGGATGGATATGAGATCCTCAATGGAACAACTAAAGATCTGGTAAAATTATAGGGGGAGCTCCTGCTTTGGCAGGGGCTTTTTTTATGGAAGAGAAAAGTAGTTTGGGGATAGAGGTAAGTATGGATTGAGGAAGTATAATAAGTTAACAATTTTATTTTTATCTATCGTTTACTTTTCTTTTTGTCTCAAAAAAAAATATTATATTCAAAAAAAGTGCAAATAAAGAAGAAAAATGTTAAAATGTGTATCTTAAATATTCTAAAAAGTTTATTTTGTCAAATATAATGAGTTTAAAGTTTTATTATAAAAACAGGAGGTTGTTTTTTTGAGTAAGCTTAAGATAATGGAAACGGCACTTAGAGACGGGCATCAGTCCCTCATAGCCACCAGACTTAAAACTGAGGAGATCCTGCCCATATTAGAGAAGATGGATCAGGCGGGATACCACGCCATGGAGGTGTGGGGAGGAGCTACCTTTGATGCCTGCATCAGGTTCCTCAACGAGGATCCTTGGGAGAGACTCCGTGAGATAAGAAAGAGGGTAAAGAACACCAAGCTTCAGATGCTCCTTAGAGGTCAGAACCTACTTGGTTACAGACACTACGGAGACGATGTGGTGGAGAAGTTTGTGCAGAAATCCATAGAAAATGGTATCGACATCATAAGAATCTTTGATGCCCTAAACGACTACAGAAATGTAAGAACCTCTGTGGAAGCTACAAAGAAGTACGGGGGACACGCCCAGGTGTGTATCGCCTACACCACAAGTGAGGTTCATACAGTGGACTACTATGTGGAGAAGGTGAAGGAGATAGGAGCCATGGGTGCAGATTCCATCTGTATCAAGGATATGGCGGGAATCCTCCTTCCCAATGTAGCCTATGAACTCATAAGAAGGATCAAGGAGGTATCGGACCTTCCGGTACAGCTACACACACACTGTACCTCGGGAATCGCATCTATGCTCTATATGAAGGCTGTGGAAGCGGGGGTGGATATTATAGATACGGGAATATCTCCATTCTCAGGGGGAACTGCCCAGCCATCTACAGAGGTATTTGCCCAGGTATTCAAGGGACATGAGAGGGATCCTCAGCTGGACCTGGATATCCTCGCTGAAATAGCCGACTACTTCAAGCCAATCAAGGAGAAATACAGAGCCGAGGGAATACTTAATCCCAAGGTGATGGACACGGAACCTAAGACCCTGAAGTATCAGGTGCCAGGAGGAATGCTGTCCAACCTATTATCTCAACTTGAGGGACAGGGAGCAGCAGACAAGTACGAGGATGTACTCAATGAGATCCCTAGGGTAAGAAAGGACCTAGGTTATCCGCCGCTGGTAACTCCGCTGTCGCAGATGGTGGGAACCCAGTCGGTATTCAATGTCCTTACTGGAGCCAGATACAAGGTGGTACCAAAGGAGATCAGGGACTATGTAATGGGTATGTACGGCCAGTCACCGGCACCGGTGGACGAAGAGATAAAGAAGATAATAATCGGGGATGAGACTCCCATCGACCACAGACCTGCAGATGATATCGAACCTGAGTTTGAGAAGATCACAGGAGAGATAGGGGAGCTGGCTAAGTCTGAGGAGGATGTACTCATGTACGCTCTCTTCCCGGAGAACGCCAAGAAGTTCCTGGAGAACAGAGGGAAGCCCCAGGTGGAGGAAGTAGAGGAGTATCACATAAACCTGGTAATTTAATAATTTAGTTCATTCTTTGCTTCTCCAAAGAACG
>CAYSGC010000013.1:0-7314 GCA_964430145.1 uncultured Fusobacteriaceae bacterium
AAGAATGGGAATTCACTGCTGCTGTCACCTATTATCTAACAGATTGGTTAAGTTTCCCTGCTAGGTTTACTCAGGATGATCAAGAAGTTGGAGTAGCTGTTGAAAAAACATTTATTCTTTCAAGACTCTTTGAAGAAAATGGAAACCCTGATCCTAGTGCAGCCTGGATCGAAGGAAAAGTATTTAAAGATGAGAACGGTAATGGTTTAATGGATCAAGATGAAACTCCATTTGAAGGTATCGAAATCTATTCTGGTGCAACCACTGTAACCACAAAAAAAGACGGAAGCTTTTATATCGACGGAATCCAAGGAAATATTCCAGTAGATATCGCACCTACTGTTGAAAGTGTTGACCCTCTACTCAGGTTTACAGAAGAAAAATACACATTAAAGCCTATTCCTGCAACAGGTCATACTCTCAATATTCCTTTGGTACCTATTATCTTTATAATGGGAGAGGTAACATTCAAGAATGATGAAGTTAGTTACGCCGATAAAGCTAAGAGCCTTCAACAAGTAAAAATTTACATCAAAGATGGAGATAAGATTATAAGTTCAGGTACCGCTGAATATGACGGTTTCTTCATAGTTGAAGATATTATTCCTGGTGAATACACTGTTGAAGCTAAGTACCTTGGACAAAAAGACTACAAAATAAAAGAAAAGACTTACAATCTTAAAGTTGAAAGTGGAGAAACAGGTGATTCTTATGAAGGATTCTACTTTGAGTTAATTAAAGTAAATAACGAAAAAGAATCCTTGAAGTCTAATCAGATCGTGAAAGACTTCTAAACTACCAAGCCACCCAACTCCTCAACATAGAGATACCTTTGCAAAGAGGTGTCTCAGGAGGGCAAGAAATTGCCCTCCTACCCTAATAAAAAATTTTAGTTAACATCAACATTAATTCTATAAATTTATTTCACTTTTGGAGCCACCCAACTCCTCAACATAGAGATACCTTTGCAAAGAGGTATCTCAGGAGGGCAAGAAATTGCCCTCCCACCCTTTTGAGGTTTAGCTAGGGTTTATATAAAATAAAAAAAGCATCAGGACCTTATGGCCTCGATGCTTTTTTTATATATTTAAATATAGGTGCTAATATAAGCCGGGTTTTGTCATTGGTGATCATTTATCTAGACCTATAATCACTTATAGGCTCAAGCAACTTACCCTGAGAGCTGGACGGGCAATCCTTAACCTCTCCTACTACGTCTTGCTCCAGAGGGGGTTTACCAAGCTTCCTTAGTTTCCTAAGAAACTGGTGGTCTCTTACACCACCTTTTCACCCTTACCAACACATGATTGGCGGTCTATTTTCTGTGGCACTTTCCTTAAGGTTTCCCTCAGCAGCTGTTAGCTACCCTCATCGCCCTGCGGAGCCCGGACTTTCCTCTTGCTGTATCTCTACAGCCAGCGATCAACTCTAGCACCTATTATTAAATTACCTCTTAAACTTAATTTTTTTCCTTCTGAGGTAGTATACCCCTCCAAGGAAAACTATCAAAAATATAATCTTACCTGTGTTATTTCCCTGCTCAGAAAAGCTCTTCTTCTTTTCCTCATCTGCCTTCTTAGCCTTGACCAATACATCCTCTAGGCTTCCCAGAAGCTCCATAGAGTACTCCAAGTTCTTCCCCTCATTCAGGATCTCCTCCAGGTTATCAAGGATATTTTCTATCTCCCCTCTATACTCCTCTATATCTATATCCTGAGTAAAGTTTAGACTTACCTTGAGGTTATCCTCATCTACCCTTTGAAGGTTTATTATAACACTTTTTTGAACTTCTTTCAATTGAAGAGTGTCCTCTCCCTTAAAATAGTTCACATAAAACTCTAAATCCGTAGCTTTAGAGACCTCCTCTACCTTCTTCTCTAACTTTGCTGTTTCCTCCTTATTTAGAGCTCCCAGCCTGTCATCTATCTGAGAAAAGGAGAGTACCCCCATATATATCGTTAAAAATAAAATTAATACCTTCTTCATCTTTATCTACCCCTCTATAAGTATTTAAAAACGGGATCGTCGTTGAATACCTCTATCTCCACTCCCTTTTCTTCCTTCAGTTCCCTGCTTATAAGTTCATGGAAGAAGTGCTCACTCTCATAGTGACCTATATCAACAACACTCAGTCCCTCCTCTATTGCATCCAGACCTTCATGATACTTTACATCTCCTGTAATAAACAGGTCTACCTTCAGCCTCTTAAGTTTTTTAAAGAAGCTCATTCCAGATCCGTTTACAATGGCAACCCTCTTTACCTGTTTCCCTTCGTCCCTTGAGGCTACCCTTATATTTTTAATATCCAGCCTCTCCTTTATTTCAGATACTGCCTCCTGAATTGTCACAGACCTTTCAAGAGTAGCATATCTGCCTATTCCACTCTTAACATACTTATTCTCTATCTTAATTATCTCATAGGCTAATTCCTCATATGGATGTATCTTTTTCACACTTCCTAGCACCTCATAGAGCTTCCCCTTCTCTCCGATAACCTCTATCTTCTTATTGGCATTTATGTGAAGGGTTCCCTCCCTCAGATTCACATACCTCTCCTCTGTATCAGAGGTATAGGATACACTTCCATAGCCGTTGAGCTCCAGGCCGGCTTCCTCTATCTTCTTTATCACTCCTGGACACCACTCCACAGGTACAAAGATACTCATCTTATACATGTCAAAGTGCTCCTCAGCTATGATTTTGATGTCCTTCCATCCAAGGAGCTCTGCTATATACTCATTGAGTCCTTCTGGTGAGGCATCCAGGTTGGTATGCATAGAGTAGAGTGCTATATTCTTTCTTATTAGTTTTAATACCTTTCTTCCCACAAGACTTCCGTCGGTTACAGCCTTCAGAGGAGAAAATATCATGGGATGATGGGTTATTATCATATCCACATTATTTTCTATGGCCCTGTCTATTACCTCCTCAGTGGCATCCAGGGATATCTGTATCTTTTTAACCTTTTCCTGGGCGCTTCCCACAAGGAGGCCTACATTATCCCAGGATTCAGCGTTGCTCTTTGGAAACTTCTTTTCAAGCCTTCTTATAACATCAGCTACCCTTAAATTAATCAGCTTTGTCATTAGATCCACAACCTTTCTCCAGCGTATTTCAGCTTAGTCAGAGCCCTTTCCCTTATTAATTTAACCTTATCCACAGAGATTTCAAGCTCATTTGCTATCTCCTTCAGAGAGCACTTTCCATCCTCGCCGAGACCATAGTACATCTCTATAACCTTTCTCTCCATTACAGATACCTTCTTTAGGAGGTTGGAAACCCTGGATCTTTCCTCTAGAAGGTTAAGCTCCCTGTCTATCTTTTCAACGGTATTGTAGTCTCCAAGATAGGTTTCACTTCCCTCTCCCATTCCGCTCACACCTATCTCCGAAGCTTCCTTCAGCTTCTTCACTTCTTCCACTTCCAGCTCAAGACCTTCAGCTATCTCCTCATAGGTAGGCTTTCTGTTGTTCTTATCTAAAAACTCTATTTCAAATAACTTTATCTTTCTGTTCTGAAGGTAGATGTAGTTTGGTATCTTTATGGTATTTATCCTGTTGGCGATTGAGTTTATTATATCCCTCTTTATCCACCACACAGCATAGGATGAGAAGCTGTGTCCCTTTTCAAAGTCATACTTATCTATAGCTTTTATAAGACCAATGGTCCCCTCCTGGATAAGGTCTATATAGTTAGTCCCCGACTTTGAGTACTTCATAGCTACCTTGGCAACAAGTCTCAGGTTGGATGTAACAAGTCTCTCCCTGGCTTCCTCGTCTCCAGCCTGGGCTTTCTTTACTACCTCCTCCTCTTCCTCTTTTTTAATAGGATCATAGAGTCCGATCTCATGGAAGTACTGCTCCACTATCTCCTCGCTGTAGTAGCCGTCTCCCACAGGTTTCTTCATTACCTTCTCTTCCTTGTCTTCTAACTGTATTCCAGCTTCGATGGCGCAGCTTAGGATACACTCATAGTCTGTCTCCGACTCACACTTACTTACAAAATTTTCAAACTCTCCCTGGCTGAGTTTTTTCTCCTCTATCTTCCTTTTTATATCTTCAATAGTTATAGACATCTCATTCACCTCTCTGTATCCTATTATACACTCTTTATCCTCTTGTTTTATACTTAATAAATGGAATCTTAAATAAAAATTAGGAGCTATTGCTCCTAATCATTATACTGATTACATTCTAAAATCTTCTAATTTTTTTCTTCTGCTTGGGTGTCTCAGCTTTCTAAGCGCCTTTACCTCGATCTGTCTGATTCTTTCCCTTGTAACCTTAAATATCTTTCCTACTTCCTCAAGAGTTCTAGGGCAACCGTCATCTAATCCATATCTGAATCTAAGAACCTTTTCCTCTCTCTCGCTTAGAGTTTCAAGCACATCGTTTAGCTGCTCCTTCAGAAGGTTTCTGTTTGTCTGCTCATATGGACTCAGCATCTTGTTGTCCTCTACGAAATCTCCAAGCTCACTGTCCTCCTCAGATCCAACAGGAGTTTCCAGTGAGATAGGGTCTTGGTTCATCTCTAGGATCGCCTTTACCTTTTCAGTTTCCATTCCCAGTCTCTCTGCTAATACCTCTGGTGTAGCATCCTTACCAGTTTCCTGAAGGTAGATTCTGCTCTCCTTCTTTATCTTGTTTATAGTTTCGATCATATGTACCGGTATTCTGATTGTTCTACCCTGGTCAGCTATAGCTCTTGTTATAGCCTGTCTTATCCACCATGTAGCATAAGTTGAAAACTTGTATCCCTTGGTATACTCAAACTTCTCAACTGCCTTCATCAGACCGATGTTCCCCTCTTGGATAAGGTCTAGAAGCTTAAGTCCTCTGTTTGTATGCTTTTTAGCGATACTTACTACCAGTCTCAGGTTTGCCTCTACCAGCTGCTGAGTAGACCACTCATCTCCCTCGGCTGCTCCCTTGGCATATTCTATCTCCTGCTCGTGGGTTAATAGAGATACCTGTCCAATCTCTCTCAGGTACATCTTTATAGGCTCATCAACATCTACACCTAAGCTTCCAGAAAGAAGGTTATCTGTAGAAAGATCCTCTTCAGATACCAGCTCTACAGCTTCAGGATCAAAGTCCCCCTCATCTAGATCTGCTCCCTTCCCCTTGGAAATCACCTTTATTACAGGTTCCTCGACCTTCTTTTCAACCTTCTTCTTAGGAGTTTCCTTTGGAAGGTCTTTAGATTTTACTATCTTTATCCCCTGCTCAATCATACCATTAATAAGAAATTCAATCTTGTCTACAGGGAAATCATCTTGAAGAGCTTCATTTACTTCTTCGAAGGTCATTATCTTCTTTTCAATCGCTTTCCTAATAAGTGCACGAGCCTTATCATTTTTAATAAATTCTTTCATAACCCTATGTGCCTCCTCTATTTCCTAAAAGGTTAACTTTTTTAGTTCGTCATATAATTTTTCAATCTCTTCCAAATTCAGGATCCCGTTATTCATCTTTTCCTGAATCATCCTCACCTTAAACCACTCTGCCATCCTATGATTCATCTTGCACTCTTCCAAGCGCTCCTTGATTTCCCTTCGAAGCCATCCACCAAGAGCTTCTACAAAGTCATCCTTTAATATACTTTCATTGGAATATTCCATGGAATTAGTTCCTATTTCAAGTATCTTAACCTTTTCCGAATCCTCAAAATTATCATCATTCAATATTTCTTTCATAACATCTTTTTTCGTATCTGCATCAAAAGTTCCTTCACCTAAATATTGAAATATTTTATAAACCAGGCCATCCTCTACCCTCTTATCTATAAAATATCCTATAAGTTCTGGACTGTGTAGCACAATCTGTAAGCTGAGAAGTTCCAGCTTGTCTATCTCCCTTCTTCTTGCAGGAGGAGAGAGATCTTCATATATTTTTTTTTCAGAAATTAGCTTCTTGTTATTGATTATTAAGGTCTCTTTGAGCAGCTCCTTGTCTACATCTAAAGATTTGGATAGTTTGTCAATATAGAGGGATTTTTCAAGATCGGTCTCAACATTTTGGAAGAATTCTTTAAACCTGTTTATAAAATTTTGTTTTGCCATTAAGTTAGAAAGGTCATATTCTTTGACGTAAAACTCATATAAATAGTCAAATATTTCCTTAGATCCCTTTACATGCTTAAGGAATTCCTGTTTCCCATACTTCTTTAAAAATTCATCTGGATCTTTGGCGTTCTTAAGCTCCAGAACCCTTATATTAAAACCGTGTGCCTTAAGTACTATTCCTGTTTTTTCTGCAGCAGCTCTTCCGGCATTATCCATATCAAAGGCTATTATTACGTTGGACGTATACCTCTTTAAAAGTTTTGCCTGATCATCTGTAAATGCTGTTCCCAGCGATGCCACCGCCACATCAAATCCAAAGGAGTGGGCTGACAGGACATCCATGTAACCCTCCATCAAGATAGAGTAAGCTTTTCTTCTGATTACGCTTCCTCTCTCCTTCATTCCATAGAGATTTTGTCCCTTATGGAATATAGGGCTTTCTGGTGAGTTTATATACTTAGGTATCTCCTTTTTGTCCTCTAAAGTTCGACCACCGAAAGCGATTACATTCCCACTTGGTGAATGTATGGGGAATATAACCCTGTTACGGAAAGTATCGTAGTGCCCCTTCTCTCCGTCCTTTGCAAGTCCCACAGTTATGATATCCCTTATATCGTGCCCCTTGTTGAGAAGGTGGTCCGACAAATTATTCCAGCCTCTTGGGGCAAAACCGATATTATTCTCCCTTATGAAGTCTGGTTTAAATTGCCTTCTGGAAAGGTACTCCAGAGCCTCCCGTCCTTCATTTGAAAATATCCTTTCATTAAAGTATTCCAGAGCATCTTCCACTATGTCATGGTACTTTCTGTTGACATCCTGCTTCTCTGTATAGCCTCTTACAGGTTTTATACCCAGATTATACTTTTCATTTAATTCCTTTATCCCCTGGGGAAAGGTCAATTTATTGTACTCAGTATAAAACTTAAGAGGATCTCCCCCTGCACCACACACAAAGCACTTGCATATGTTTTTGCTGGGGCTCACTGTAAAGGAGGGATTGCTGTCCTTATGGAAGGGACAAAGTCCCTTAAAATTAGCACCTGATCTCTTCAGCTCAACATATTCACCAACGACTTCTACTATATTCAATTGATTTCTAAGCTTTTCAATGTCTTCAGGACTATATTTCATCGCTTCCCCTACTCCAAAATACTATAATTTTTTTTATCTTCCGAATAAAACTGCCATTTTATAGTATAGTACATTTTTTATCTTTTTTCAATACTTCTTACCATTTTAATAAGGATTTA
>CAYSGC010000013.1:7414-15207 GCA_964430145.1 uncultured Fusobacteriaceae bacterium
TATAGTACATTTTTTATCTTTTTTCAATACTTCTTACCATTTTAATAAGGATTTAGCACCTTTTAGTCATCAATTTGTTTCATTATTTTAAAATAATATTAATGTAGATAAATATAAAGGAGTGCTGAAAAATCTTCAGCACTCCCTTTAAATATAAGTTATATCATTATTTTATACAAATAGTGGTACTAGTACAAGTGATACAATTGACATCAGCTTAATAAGGATGTTTAGAGATGGTCCTGAAGTATCCTTAAATGGATCTCCTACAGTGTCTCCAACAACTGCTGCCTTATGTCTGTCAGATCCCTTACCGTCTCCCTTGTATCCGCTCTCAATCTGCTTCTTAGCGTTATCCCAAGCTCCACCAGCATTTGCCATCATGATAGCCATAAGTATTCCAGATACTAGCGCTCCTGCAAGAAGCCCTCCTAGAGCCTGTACAGACCACATTCCCACAAGAACTGGTGCTAATACTGCAAGGATTCCAGGTACTACCATTTCCTTCAGTGATGACTGAGTAGAGATCTCGATACATCTTCTGTGGTCAGGCTTAGCAGTTCCCTCCATGATTCCAGGAATCTCTCTGAACTGTCTTCTAACCTCTTCAACCATCTCCATAGCTGCTTTACCTACTGCTGTCATAGTAAGTGCCGCAAATAGGAATGTAAGCATTCCTCCGATGAATAATCCTGCTATTACCTCAGGGTTAGTTACGTCGATGATCAGAAGCTCTCCAGTTCTAACCTGAACTGCTTCCTTGTATGCTACGAATAACGATAGAGCTGTCAGCGCTGCCGATCCGATAGCAAAACCTTTACCTACTGCTGCTGTAGAGTTTCCAACTGCATCTAGCTGGTCAGTACACTCTCTTACCTCTGAAGGAAGCTCAGACATCTCAGCAATTCCTCCTGCATTATCCGCTACTGGACCATAAGCATCTACTGCTACTACCATTCCTGCTGTAGCAAGCATTCCTACCGCTGCAATTGCAATTCCATATACCCCTGCAAACTTAAATGCAACCATGATAGCTCCTGCAATTACAATGATAGGTGCTACAGTTGATTCCATTCCTACAGCCAGTCCCTCGATGATAGCTGTTGCTCCACCAGTTGCTGCTGCATCTGAAATTCTGTTTACAGCCTTTCTTCCAGTATCAGTGTATACTCCTGTGAAGTGAGCTATAACAAGTCCTGCTACAAGTCCTGCTACGATTGCATAGAATACACCCATCTCTAATCCTAGAAGTTTAACTATTCCAAAAGATGCAATAAGAGCTAGTAAACCAGCAATTCTAGTTCCGTTTTCTAATTTATGATAAACCTCATCTGGGTTATCTGTTTTAACTGTAACTGTTGCAATAATAGATGAAATGATTCCTGCTGCTGCAATAAGGATTGGTGCCATCATATGTCCCGACACATTGGAAGCCGCAACAGCTCCTAGAGACATCGTTGCAATGATCGATCCTACATAAGACTCAAATAAGTCTGCTCCCATTCCTGCTACGTCTCCAACGTTATCTCCTACGTTGTCGGCGATCGTTGCTGGGTTTCTCGGATCATCCTCAGGAATTCCAGCTTCTACCTTACCTACTAGGTCTGCTCCTACGTCTGCAGCCTTAGTGTAGATTCCTCCCCCTACTCTTGCGAATAGTGCGATGGATGAAGCTCCCATACCAAATCCTGTGATAATTTCCATATTCCAGTCAAATACCATTGTCAGTGCAGTTACACCAATAAGACCAAGTCCTACTACTGCAAGTCCCATTACTGCTCCACCTGCAAATGCAACGTCTAGCGCCTTGGAAAGCCCCCCTTCCTTAGCTGCAATTGAAGTTCTTCCGTTTGCCTTAGTTGCTATTCTCATACCTACGTTACCAGCCACTGCTGATGTTACCGCTCCCAGTACAAACGTTATTGCAACTCCCGGTGTTAGGAAGATTCCTAGTAGTGCTGCTACACCTGCTACAAACCAAACTAAGATCTTATACTCCGCCATAAGGAAAGCCATTGCTCCCTCTCTGATCGCTTCTGTGATCTCAGCTACCTTGTCGATATTAATATCATAACTATCTACCTTCTTAGAGTAGAAAAACGATGCTGCTAAGGCTATTAGACCCGAAATAACCCCTAGATAAATAAATTGTTCCATTTTGTCCCCCTTATCAATGTTTTATACTTTAGCCCAATAGGAGTATATTACATTAAAGGAGTTATTTCAAGATAATTTTTTAATTATTTGTCTAAAAATGCTCTAAATCCGCTAGAAATAACTATTTTAGAATTTTCGTCCACAATAAGGACTTCTAGGTCATTTTGTGTTTCAACATAGTTCATTATATCCTCTGTATCCATGGAAAAGAAGGCTGTAGAGTATAGGTCTGCAGTATATCCATCCTCACAGATTACCACTACCATCTTTTTATCCCTTATGGGGTAACCCGTTTTAGTGCTCAGTATATGGTGGTATTTCTCGCCATCTATCTCAACAAAGGTCTGATAGTCTCCAGATACCCCCATAGCCTTATCATCTAGGTTGGCTACCTTCAGTATCTCCCTTGGATTGCTTGGATTTTGTATACCTATCCTCCACTTTGCTCCCTCAGGTTTAGTTCCTATGGTTTCAATACTGGATATAGAGGTTATAAATGCGCTCTTTATTCCCATATCCTCCATTAGAAGCTTAGCCTGAGCTATGGCATATCCCTTTAAAAAAGCTCCCGTATCTATCTTTTCCACTGGGGCTTCAAAGATAAGATGGTCTCCCTCTATCTTTACCTTGGAGTAATCCACCTTACTAAGAGCTTCCTTGATCTCCTCTGGTGTAGGAACCCTTTCCGATCCCTCCTCAGTAAATCCCCAGGTCTCCAGTAGCGGACGAAGTGTTATGTCGAAGCCTCCCTTGGAAAGCTTGTATACTCTCTCCACCTCTCCTAGGATCCTCTTGCCCTCTTTATCTATCTCTACCCTTTTCTCTGTGCTTCTGTTTATTCTGTCTATAAGGCTTCCCTTGGAGTGATTGTTCATCTTGGCATCTATCCTGGCTATCTCACCAAAGGCTGCCTCTATGGCCTTTTCTGCAAGCTTTGTGTCCTCGTCATATACTATGATCTTAATATAGGTTCCAAATAAAAACTTTTCCCTTTCTACTCTTTGGGGCTCCTTGCTTCCGCACCCAAAAAGAGAAAGGATTATTAATATAATTAATAATCCTTTCCTCATAATTACTCAGCCTCGACTTCAGTCTTGTCCATGTAAGTAATCTTATCGTAATAAATTTCTCTAAGTGCTTTTTTTACAATAGTGTCCTTCTTGTAGCTCTTAACTAGCAGCTCCTCACCATTTCCAAGATCTCTTGCTCTCTTACCAGCTACAGTTGTAAGTACATATTTATTAGGTATTTTTGATAGTGCTTCATCAAATGATACTTCTTTTTTCATATCGGTTCCTCCTGTTTCATAAAATACATCTATTTTACCATATTTATTGTTTTTCTTGAATTCTAGTTGTGGCTCTCGATTATCTTTATTAGATCTTCACAGGCCTGCTCTACAGTACGGTTAATAACTACATCATCATACTGATCCTCGAAGTCATACTCCTTTAGAGAGTTAGCCAGTCTCAGTTGTACAGTCTCCTCGCTCTCGGTTCCTCTTCCTCTAAGTCTTTTCTCAAGCTCAGCCTTAGTGGGAGTCTTAAAGAAGATAAGGTTTACTTCAGGATATACATCCCTTACCTGAACTCCTCCCTGTACATCTATCTCAAGGATTATATTCTCTCCCTTGGCAAGTCTGTCCTCCACCTCACTCTTTAGAGTTCCGTAGTAGTTTCCGTGTACATTGGCGTACTCGATAAACTCCTTGTTTTCTATCTTAGCTTCAAACTCAGCCATTGAAAGGAAGTGGTACTCTCTTCCATTTACCTCTCCCTCTCTTGGTGCTCTTGTTGTAGCGGAAGTTGCCAGATTGATTCCCAGCATCCTTCTAACTTTTTTACAAACTGTTGATTTCCCTGCTCCGCTTGGACCTGAAACAACAAATAGATTTCCCTTTGCCATTTTACTCTCCTTTTTCTATTCTGGATGCTATAGTTTCAGGGTTGATTGCTGACATGATAACATGATCAGAATCTGTTATTATAAGAGCTCTCGTCTTCCTACCAAAGGTAGCATCGATAAGCTTATTCTGTGCCCTTGCTTCCTCCTTCAGCCTTCTGCTAGGAGCTGAATCAGGAGCGATTATACCCACTATTCTAGCATCTACAACCATATTTCCAAACCCAATATTAATCGGCTTCATATAGCTCTCCTATTCTATGTTTAATAGCTGCTCCCTTATCTTTTCTACCTCATTCTTGCACTCTACCACTAGCTTGGATATATCGTAAAGGTTACACTTTACACCGCTGGTGTTCAGCTCTCTGAATATCTCCTGAAGTATGAAATCAAGTTTCTTTCCACAGCTGTCTTCATTTTTTTCTATTTCAAGGTTAAACTGCTCTAAGTGACTCTTTAGTCTCGACACCTCTTCAGATATATCCGACTTATCTGTAAATAGAAGTATCTCTCTTAGAATATCAGCTTCACTGTAATCTATCTTTTCATTTAGCTTTGATAGCTTATCCAGAAGGCTTGCTTTGTACTCCTCTACAACCCTTCCCCTGTTTCTGTCTATCTCCTCTACATTCTTTCCTATTATATCCAGTCTCTCAAGGAAGTAGGTTCTCAGTCTTGCTCCCTCCTCCTCCTTCATCTCAATGAAGGAATCTAAACAGGTATGAAGATTTTTAAGGAGAACCTCAGAGTAGGCAGCTTCATCTACCTCAGTCTCATTCTTCTTAACTACATTTGGCTGCTTCAGAAGGATATCCATCTTGTTGCTGAACTTATCTCCCAAGTCATTCTCAAGACTGTTTAACACCTTCATATATGAAACTGCAATATTTTTGTTGTATTCAAATAAGTTTTCCTGCTCTCTCTTATCTTCAAAATCTATCCTCAGGTCCACTGATCCCCTGGAAACCCTCTTGGAAAACTCGGCCTTAATTTTATTTTCTAAAAAGTTAAGGATATATGGAAGTTTTATCTTGAGGTTAAGATTTTTATTGTTTACACTCTTTAGCTCTATCTTGATCCTGTAGCTCTCATCTTCAAAGATGTGCTTGGAATAACCCGTCATGCTTCTCATCTTATGTTCACCCGACCCCTTTCAAGTTAGTATATGAAAATAGGCGACAAAAGCCGCCTATTTTATTAATCTTCTTTCTTTACTGGAACAAGGTTCTTATAAGCAGAGAAACCAGTACCTGCCGGTATCTTCTTACCTATAATTACGTTTTCCTTCAGACCCTCAAGGTAGTCTACCTTACCTTCGATAGCTGCGTTTGAAAGAACCTTAGTAGTTTCCTGGAATGATGCTGCTGAAATGAAGCTTCCAGTGTTAACTGCGGCCTTAGTAATACCTTGAATTACAGGTACATACTTGATCTCAGCCTTTCCAGCTTTTCTAAGCTCTTCATTCTCTAGATCTACTGTGATCTTTTCTACAACTTCATCCTCAAGAAGTAGTGAAGCTCCAGAATCAGTGATTCTTACCTTCTTAAACATCTGCTTAACGATAATCTCAATGTGCTTATCGTTTACAGTTACTCCCTGCTCTCTATACACTTGCTGTACAGATTCTAGGATGAACTGCTCTGCTGCTACCAGTCCCTTGATTGCAAGAACGTCGTGTGGAGAGATAGCTCCCTCTGTCATCTTGTCTCCTGACTTTACAAGCATTCCGTCAGTTACAACTAGGTGCTCTCCAACTGGTACTAGGTACTCTTTGTAATCTTCCGAATCTGTAGTAGATCTGATGTAGATTACTCTCATACCCTTCTTCTTCTTACCAGTTACCTCTACCTTACCGTCGATCTCAGAAAGCATAGCCTTTCCTTTAGGGTTTCTAGCCTCGAATAGCTCCTGAACTCTTGGAAGACCTCCAGTGATATCCTTAGTACCAGATCCCTCTGGGATGATCTTAGCTATAGTTTGTCCCTTCTTTACCTCTTCCCCTTCCTTAACCATTAGGTAAGCTCCGAATGGGATGTTGTAAGTTCCGATGTTTTCCCCTGCCTCGTTGAATAGAACGATTCTTGGGTTGATGTCTCCTGATTCTACCGGCTTGATTGCTAGGTACTCATTTACATCAAACTTCTCATCGTGAAGTTCCTTAACATATAGTTCTCTGTACTCTACTCTTCCGTCAAGGTCTGCAATAATAGGGATGTGGTATGGATCGAATGTTACAAGAATATCTCCTGCCTCAACAATCTGACCTTCCTCTACCTGAAGTATCGATCCTGAAGCGATCTCGTAGTCGTAGTTTCCGATGATCAGCTTAGCTGACTGAGATACTACAATCTTCTCTCCAGTTTCTTCATTTTCAAGTATCTTTACATCTCTGAATGAGATCATTCCGCTGTTTTCAGCCTTGATCGAGTTAGCAGCAGTTGCTGTTGACGCAACTCCTCCCGTGTGGAATGTTCTCATTGTAAGCTGTGTACCAGGTTCTCCGATAGACTGTGCCGCGATTACTCCTACTGCCTCTCCGATAAGGATATCCTTGTGGTTAGACAGATCCTTTCCGTAACACTTTCTACATACACCCTTCTCAAGCTTACAAGTAAGTGGTGATCTTATAGCGATCTTCTTTATATCTAGTTCTTTAATCTTTTCAACAAGATCCTTCTCTATTAGAGTGTTTCTAGGAGCTATTACCTCTCCCTCATGTACTAGGTCCTCAAGAAGAACTCTTCCGCTGATTCTTTCCTCTAACTTCTCGATTACAGATCCTTCTGATACTAGCTCAGCAACTTCGATACCCTCTAGAGTGCCACAGTCGTCTGAGTTTACAATAACCTCGTGAGAGATATCAACCAGTCTTCTAGTTAAGTATCCCGAATCGGCTGTTCTCAGTGCCGTATCTGCTAGTCCTTTTCTTGCTCCGTGTGATGACATGAAGAACTCTAGTACTGTTAGTCCCTCTCTGAAGTTCGCTTTGATAGGTACTTCGATGATTCTACCAGTTGTATCTGCCATCAGTCCTCTCATCGCTCCAAGCTGTCTCATCTGTGCGATGGAACCTCTTGCTCCTGAGTTCGCCATCATATATACCGGGTTAAATGGATCTAGGTTACCCATCATCGCCTCAGTTACATCGTTTGTTGCATTTGACCATACTTCTACAGTCTTTCTATATCTTTCCTCGTTGATGATCTTACCATCTCTGTAGTCCTGCTCGATCTGTGCTACATCCTCATCGGCTTTAGCTAGGATATCTTTCTTAGCTGCTGGTACCTCTAGGTCTTCTATACCTACTGTTACCCCTGCAAATGTTGCATAGTGGTAACCGAAGTTTTTAATATCGTTGATTAGCTCAGCTGTAGTTGCAAATCCGTGCATCTCATATAGCTTAGCGATTAGCTTCTTTAGAGGTCCCTTACCGAATGTTACGTTGTACATTCTGTTTTCTTCAGGAAGCATCTCGTTGAAAAGAATTCTTCCTGGAGTAGTTTCTAGGATCTCTCCGTTGATTCTTACCTTTATAATTGCGTGAGTATCTAGCTTTCCACAGTCGTAAGCTGTAAGAGCCTGTTCCTTGTTAGAGAAACTTAATCCCTCTCCTGGAGCTCCTGGCTTCTTCTCTGTCATATAGTAGCATCCCATTACCATATCCTGTGATGGTACAGCGATTGGCTCTCCGTTTGCAGGGTGGATAATGTTGTTTGGTGCTAGCATTAGAAGCT
>CAYSGC010000013.1:15307-24330 GCA_964430145.1 uncultured Fusobacteriaceae bacterium
ATTGGCTCTCCGTTTGCAGGGTGGATAATGTTGTTTGGTGCTAGCATTAGAAGCTTAGCTTCCATGATAGCCTCTGGTGAAAGCATTAGGTGAACTGCCATCTGGTCTCCGTCGAAGTCGGCGTTGAAGGCAGAACAAACTAGTGGGTGAAGTCTTATAGCTTTACCCTCTATTAGTACAGGCTGGAATGCCTGGATTGATAGTCTGTGTAGAGTTGGGGCTCTGTTTAGTAGTACTGGGTGATCTTGGATTACATCCTCGATTACATCCCATACTTTGTCGTCTGCTTCCTCTACAAGCTTCTTAGCTGTCTTTATGTTAGATGCTAGCTCTCTAGCTACAAGCTCTCTCATGATGAATGGCTTGTAAAGCTCAAGGGCCATCTTCTTAGGAATACCACACTGGTTCATCTTCAGAGATGGTCCTACTACGATTACCGATCTTGCAGAGTAGTCTACTCTTTTTCCTAGAAGGTTCTGTCTGAATCTTCCCTGCTTACCTTTAAGCATGTCAGATAGGGACTTAAGCTCTCTGTTGTTTTGAGCTACTACTGGCTTACCTCTTCTACCGTTGTCGATAAGAGCGTCCACAGCTTCCTGTAGCATTCTCTTCTCGTTCTTAACTACGATCTCTGGTGCCTTGATCTCAAGAAGCTTTTTAAGTCTGTTGTTTCTGTTGATAACTCTTCTATACAGGTCGTTCAGGTCAGAAGTTGCAAATCTTCCTCCGTCAAGCTGAACCATTGGTCTTAAGTCTGCAGGAATTACAGGAACATTTCCTAGTATCATCCACTCAGGCTTATTTCCAGAAGCGATAAAGTCTCTTACTATCTTAAGTCTCTTTACAAGCTTCTTTCTCTTTTGCGAAGATGTTACATCCTCTAGTTCCTTTTCAAGCTCCACCTGAAGCTCTTCAAGGTTTATCTTAGATAATAGCTTTAGGATAGCCTCTGCACCCATCTGAGCCTGGAAAGCTCTTCCGTGCTGCTGTCTGTAAAGCTTGTATTCTCTCTCAGTCAGGATCTTCCCTTCTTTAAGGTTAGTTTCTCCTGCTTCAGTCACTATATATCTAGCAAAGTAAAGTACCGACTCAAGTTCCTTTGGAGAGATCCCAAGAATAAGCGACATCTTGTTTGGCGTACCCTTTGAGTACCAGATGTGTGACACTGGTGCTGCAAGACCGATGTGTCCCATTCTCTCTCTTCTAACTTTTGCTCTAGTTACCTCTACTCCACATTTCTCACATACAAGACCCTTGTATCTCATTCTCTTGTACTTACCGCAAGCACACTCCCAGTCCTTAGTTGGTCCGAAGATTCTCTCACAGAATAATCCATCCATCTCAGGGTTAAGTGTTCTGTAGTTTATAGTTTCTGGTTTTGTTACTTCTCCAAATGACCATTCCTCTATCTTATCTGGTGAAGCTAATCTAATTCTGATTTTTTCAAAATTTTTAATTCCCATATTAAGTGCAAAGCCTCCTTATTTGCGTCAAAGCCTCTATTATACGCAAAGAGTCGTGGGCGTACCTATTACGCCCACAACACTAATTTTTAAGATCTGCTAAAGAAAACTCTGTTATTGTCTCTTCTTTATTTAGCTCTTCATTGACATTTATAAGTTTTTCTTCTGTATCAAATAGTTCTACATCAAGTGCCAGTGCCTGGAACTCTTTTAATAGTACTTTAAACGACTCAGGCAGATCCGGCTCAGGCATTTCCTCACCTTTTACAATCGCCTCATAAGTCTTAGTTCTTCCATTAACGTCATCTGACTTTACAGTTAACATCTCCTGAAGTATGTTAGATGCTCCGTATGCTTCTAGAGCCCATACTTCCATCTCTCCTAGTCTCTGTCCACCGAACTGAGCTTTTCCTCCCAGTGGCTGCTGAGTTACTAGTGAATATGGTCCGATAGCTCTTGCGTGCATCTTATCCTCTACAAGGTGGTGCAGTTTAAGCATATACATACGTCCAACTGTTACAGGGTTGTCAAACTTGTCCCCTGTTCTTCCATCATATAGAGTTACCTTACCTGTTCTGCTGAATCCAGCAAGCTCCAGGTAATCTTTAACGTCCTCTTCCTTTCCTCCGTTGAATACTGGAGTAGCGATGTGAGTTCCGCTGTCTATTACATTTGAGAATCCTGTATTCTTCAGGTTCTTTTTCATTTCATCTTGAGACATTGTTTCTATCTGATCTCTAAGTTCTGCAGGAAGCTGCAGGTTTCCTAGAGCCAGTGATAGGTGAACTTCTAGTACCTGTCCGATGTTCATACGTGACGGTACCCCTAGTGGGTTGATTACTACATCTAGGTGAGTTCCATCCTCTAGGAATGGCATGTCCTCTGCTGGAAGTACTCTAGAAACAACACCCTTGTTTCCGTGTCTTCCTGACATCTTATCTCCAACTGTGATCTTTCTCTTCTCTGCGATGAAGATTCTTATAGACCTGTTTACTCCGGCCTTAAGCTCGTCACCGTTTTCTCTAGAAAGCTCAAGAACCTCTACTACAGTACCCTTAGCTCCGTGTGGCATCTTAAGAGATGTATCTCTTACGTCTCTTGCCTTCTCACCAAAGATAGCTCTAAGTAGCTTTTCCTCTGCAGGTGGTTCAGTCTCTCCCTTAGGAGTTGTCTTACCTACTAGGATATCTCCAGGACCTACTTCTGCACCTATTCTGATAATTCCTCTCTCATCAAGGTTTCTCAGTGCATCCTCAGATACGTTAGGGATCTCTCTTGTGATCTCTTCGTCTCCAAGTTTTGTAGATCTTGCTTCAGTTTCATACTCTTCTATATGGATTGATGTGAATACATCATCTTTTCTTAGTCTGTCAGAGATTAGGATCGCATCCTCGAAGTTATAACCTTCCCAAGGCATGAATGCCATTAGAACGTTTCTTCCAAGCGCTAAGTCTCCGCCCTTAGTTGCAGGTCCGTCAGCTAGGATTGTTCCCGGCTTTACTGCTTCTCCAAGGTCAACTAGTGGCTTCTGGTGTAGACACATAGCCTGGTTTGATCTCTCGAAGTTAAGAAGCTTTAGATTGTGCTCCTTTCCCTCTGTATCTTCGATCTTGATGGCTCTTGCATCCACTGCTGTTACCTTACCCTCTACCGCTGATACAGGTACAGCTCCAGTATCTACAGCAACCTTTCTCTCTAGTCCAGTTCCGATATACGGTGCTTCTGCTCTAAGAAGAGGTACTGCCTGTCTCTGCATGTTTGATCCCATCAGTGCTCTGTTGGCGTCATCGTGCTCAAGGAATGGTATTAGACCTGCTGATACAGATACTACCTGCTTAGGTGATACGTCTAGGTAATCAACCTTTTCCCCTGGTATGTGTACGATCTCGTGACCATATCTACATACAACTTCTCCAACTAGCTCTCCGTTTTCTGCTACTTCCGTATCGGCCTGGGCTATGAATAGCCCTTCCTCTTCGTCAGCTGCAAGGTAGTGCACATCATTAAGATCTGCCACACCATCTATTACCTTTACATATGGAGTCTCGATGAATCCATACTTGTTAACCTTTGCATAGATTGCAAGGGAACCGATAAGACCGATGTTTGGTCCCTCTGGAGTCTCGATAGGACAGATTCTACCGTAGTGTGAATCGTGTACGTCTCTAACCTCGAATCCCGCTCTCTCTCTTGAAAGTCCACCTGGTCCCAGTGCAGAGATTCTTCTCTTGTGAGTAAGCTCTGCCAGTGGGTTAGACTGGTCCATGAACTGAGAAAGCTGTCCCGATCCAAAGAAGTCTAGGATAAGTGCGTTAAGTGGTCTAGTGTTAAGAACAGACTGAGATGTTAGTGTTACAGCATCCTGTACAGTCATCTTTTCCTTTACCATCTTACCCATCTTAGCTAATCCAGATCTGATTTGCATTAGAAGTAGTTCCCCTACTCCTCTAACTCTTCTGTTTGACAGGTTGTCAATATCATCTGTGTGACCGTCACCATTGTGTAGCCCTAGTACATATGACATAGTTGCTACAAGGTCTTCCTTAGTAAGAACAGACTCGTCCTCTGGAAGATCAAGCTTCAGTCTCTTGTTCATCTTGTATCTACCTACTGGAGCAAGGTCGTATCTCTGAGGGTTAAAGAACATTTGTCTCACTAGTGATCTAGCTGAGTCAACTGTTACCAGGTCACCTGGTCTAAGCTTTTTAAATACCTCAGTTACAGCTTCGTCCTTGTTTTCAGTAGTATCGTTAAGGATTGTGTTAGCCAGAAGCTTATCCTCTGGTTTTACTTCCCAGTAAGTTATGTTTTCAAGCTTCATATCGATAATATTTTCAATAAGCTGCTCGTCGATTACAGCCTCTGACTCAGCAAGGATCTCTCCTGTATCCTCGTCAAAGATGTCCTCTTTAACAAAACTTCCCTCTAGCTTCGTTCTCATAACGCTTACTAGATCTTCTCTATTGTCATACTTGTCGTAGTACTTAGTTAGATCTGCTTCCTTAACTTCTAGGAAGTCCTCAATGATCTCTCTGTTAGACTCAAAAAAGTCGATAGCCTTCAAGAATACAGTTGCAAGAACCTTCTTCTTTCTGTCTATCTTTACACTTAGTAGGTCATTCTTGTCATTTTCAAACTCAAGCCATGTTCCCTTGTAAGGAATAATCTTTCCAGAGAAAAGATCCTTTCCTGTCTGGATATTAACTTCTTTGTTGAAAGATACACCTGGTGATCTGTGCAGCTGAGATACAACTACTCTTTCAGCACCGTTGATTATAAATGTTCCCGATTCAGTCATCATCGGAAGTTCACCGAAGTAAACTAGTGACTCTTGAATTTCGTTTCCGCTCTTCTTGTTCGTAAGTCTTAATCTTACCTTTAACGAAGATGAGAATGTCTTTCCTCTCTTTTTACACTCAAGCTGGTCATTCAGCGGAGCTTCCGCCTCATGTAACTCATACGCTAGGTATTCAAGTTTAATGTCTCCATTTGAAGACTCGATAGGGAAAATTTCTCTAAAAGCTGCCTCCAGCCCCTTATCCTCTCTAGAATAAGGAGATTTCTTAGCTTGTAGGAAATCTTCGTAGGAGTTCAGTTGGAACTCTAAGAAGTGAGGCATTGTTCCTCTCTCTTCGATCCTTCCGAAACTCAATCTTTTAATAAGTTTCCCCATTACTTCACACCCCTTGTTTAGTTCTTAATGGTTGATATCTAATTATTTCCAAGGATTCTGCTGCAATCATTAAAAAGAACTAGATATCAACTCTCTTCTTCATTATTTTC
This sequence comes from uncultured Fusobacteriaceae bacterium, assembly GCA_964430145.1. GTDB lineage: Bacteria > Fusobacteriota > Fusobacteriia > Fusobacteriales > Fusobacteriaceae > Propionigenium. The sequence continues at coordinate 20,554 of CAYSGC010000013.1, forward strand.
ATCTTTTTCCTTCTAGAACGATCCCGAATTTAAAAAAATGAGTAAAAAGGCACTCCCATGAGAGTGCCTATTTTTTTTAAATTTTAGTAGAATCTTATGTAATTAATAGAGAGTTAATTACTTAACTTCTACAGTTGCTCCAGCTTCCTCAAGCTTAGCTTTGATCTCTTCAGCTTCCTCTTTAGAAACTGCCTCTTTGATGTTTCCACCAGCTTCTACAAGTTCCTTAGCTTCCTTAAGACCTAGTCCAGTGATTCCTCTAACTTCTTTGATTACTGCGATCTTCTTAGCTCCTGCAGATGTAAGAACTACGTCGAACTCAGTCTTCTCAGCTGCTGCTTCTCCAGCACCTGCTCCTGCTACTGCTACTGGTGCAGCTGCAGTTACTCCAAAGTGATCCTCTAATGCTTCTACTAACTCTTTTAACTCTAATACAGTCATCGCTTCTAATTCAGTGATGAATGCTGCTCTATCGAATGCCATTATTTATTCCTCCTCGAATTTTCATTTATAATTTATTTATAATGAGATTATTTTATTTTTTAATCATAATTTACAAGCCTGATTAATTGGCTTCTTTAGGGGTCAGAGAATTACTCTCCAGCCTCTTCCTTCTTATCAGCGATTGCTACAGTTGCGTAAGCAAGCTTTCTGATAGGTCCAAGCATTCCATTTAATACCATAGATAGCAGTTGCTCTCTTGATGGAAGCTTTGCAAGTGCCTCAACCTCAGTAGCGTCTACTCTCTTACCAGAAAGTAATCCAGCCTTGATGTTGAATACCTCACCTTTTGTCTTAGCAAGGTCGTATACTACCTTTGCAGGTGCTACTACGTCCTCTTTTCCAAATGCGAATGCTGTAGTTCCTTCTAGTACGTCGTCGAACGAATCCTCTACACCAGCTTCTTTAAGTGCTAGCTTGAATAGTCTGTTCTTAGCAACGATATAGTCTGCTCCAGCTTCTCTCATCTCTTTTCTAAGTGCTGTCTCTTCAGTAGCCTTAATTCCTTGGTAATCAACGAATACTACAGATTCAGATCCTTTGATCATCTCTGCAAGTTGAGCTACTACTTCTTTTTTAGCTTGAGTTGCCATGTTCTATTCACCTCCTCTTTTTCTTAAAAATAACCTCCGGAACCAAATTTAACTAAGGACCGGAGGTTTAAGTACACATTGAGGTTAGCGAATACCTTAACTCCAACCTCGGTAGGGTCTTTAAGGTTTTCACCACCTACGGTCTTTGGTTTGGATTTATATTAATTTTTTATCCAACATTTTTAGGACTAAGCTTCTAGGTGCTTAGCTACAAGAACCGTATCCATCTTAACACCAGGTCCCATAGTTAGAGACACTGCTACTGTCTTAAGGTACTGACCTTTAGATGCAGCTGGCTTAAGTCTTTGGATTTCTTGCATGAATGCGTTGAAGTTCTCTTCGATCTTCTCTGCAGCGAAATCAGCCTTTCCGATTGGTACGTGGATTGATCCAAGCTTGTCCACTCTGAATGCTAACTTACCTTTCTTGAACTCAGATACTGCAGTGGCAACATCTGGAGTTACAGTTCCTGACTTAGGATTAGGCATTAATCCCTTAGTTCCAAGAATTCTACCAAGCTTTCCTAGCTTTGGCATCATGTCAGGTGTAGCGATTACCACGTCAAAGTCGAACCAACCTTTTTGGATCTTCTCGATGTAGTCTTCAGCTCCTGCGTAGTCTGCACCAGCAGCTAGAGCCTTCTCTACGTTGTCTCCTTGAGTGATAGCAAGAACCTTTACAGTTTTTCCAGTTCCGTGAGGAAGTACTACTGTACCTCTAACTTGCTGGTCAGCGTGTCTAGGGTCTACTCCAAGTCTTAGAGCAACCTCTACAGTTTCAACGAACTTTGCAGTTCTAGTTTTTGTTACTAATTCTAATGCTTCTTTAACATCGTATAACTTTCCAGTTTCAACAAGCTTAGCTATTTCTAAATACTTCTTACCTCTTTTAGCCATTACTAAACGTTCCTCCTTTTGTGGTTAAGCGGATTTATTAGTCCTACCACTTAATATAACCTCTATAATAAAGCTATTTCTAATTTTTAAAATTACTCAGCGATCTTGATTCCCATAGATCTAGCAGATCCTGCGATGATTCTCATTGCAGCTTCTAGTGATCCAGCGTTAAGATCTGGCATTTTAGTTTCAGCAATTTCCTGAAGCTGTGCCTTAGTAATTGTTCCAGCTACGTCAGTCTTTGAGTTAGCTGCTGCAGATGTGATCCCAGCTGCCTTCTTAAGAAGATCTGATGCAGGTGGAGTCTTCATGATGAATGTGAAAGATCTGTCGTTGTATACAGAAATTTCTACTGGAATTACCCATCCCATTTTATCTTGAGTCTTTGCGTTGAACGCCTTACAGAACTCCATGATGTTTACTCCGTGCTGTCCTAGTGCTGGACCAACTGGTGGAGCTGGGTTAGCCTTTCCCGCTTGTAATTGTAATTTAATTAATCCGATTACTTCTTTTGCCATTTTAAAGTTGCACCTCCAAAAATATGTGGTCTTAGATTGTTTATCTCCCACTTGAAGATCGATTAGTCGACCTTCTTAACTCCGCTAAATTCTGCTTCAACCGGAGTCATTCTACCGAACATTTCTACCATAACTTTTACTCTCTGGTGTTCCATGTCGATCTCCGTTACTTTTCCGCCTTGACCTTCGAATCCGCCCTCAAGCAGTTCTACATAGTCACCAATTTCAAAGTTTATCTTTATTATTTCTTTTATTTCTTTTTCTTCGTCTTCTTTACCGTAGCCGATAACATCAAATATGTTTTCTACCTCTTCATCTTCCATAGGAATCGGATCCGATCCTACTCCGACAAATCCAGTAACACCATTTGTGTTTCTTACTACATACCAAGCATCAGAATCAACTCTGAAGTTGATACCGTCTTCGCTCTCCTCTTTTGTAGCGACCATTTCGATCATTACATATCCAGGGAACAGTTTTCTGGCAACAACCTTCTCTTTACCTCTTCTGATCTCTACACTCTCTTCTTCAGGAACAAGAATGCCAGTAACAATCTCATTCATTCCTAAGGTATCAATCTTTTGTTCAAGATCGGTTTTTACCTTTTTCTCATATCCTGAGTAAGTGTGTATCATAAACCATTTTTTAACTTCAGTTTTTATCATCTTACCCTCCAAAAACGGATACAAGCAAATCCATAAGTCTAGAAGCAATTAAGTCGAAAAGCCCTAAGTATAAGCTCATGGCAACACTCATGGCCGCCACTATAATAGTTGCATTTTTAACCTCATCTTTGTTTGGCCAAGTAACTTTGGCATACTCAGATTTTATCTCTTCGATAAATTTCACTGATATCACCCTCTTAGTATAAAAAAATGGCAGGTCAAGAGGGACTCGAACCCCCAACCCTCGGTTTTGGAGACCGATGCTCTACCAATTGAGCCATTGACCTGCATGTTGTAAACTAATTTGTGATGCCTTTAATTACTTTTTCGTTTCTTTGTGAACAGTAACTTTGTTGTCCCACTTACAGTACTTTTTTAATTCAATTCTGTCAGTAGTGTTCTTCTTGTTTTTGTTAGTACTGTAGTTTCTTCTCTTACATTCAGTACACTCTAATTGGATATTTACTCTCATTGATTACACCTCCACTCGTTTATCGGATCTTAATCCTCCCATACCCCCATGAGTATGGTATGTTCAGAGCTTCGCTTTTGCTTTCCAAGACGAATATAATAATAACATAATTTTCAAACTATGTCAACATTA
>CAYSGC010000014.1:0-1535 GCA_964430145.1 uncultured Fusobacteriaceae bacterium
CCCTCCTCTAAAAATGAATTTACATATTCTTCCTCCAAATACCTATAACAATTCATGCCTACCTCCGTAAATTTTCAAGAAATCCTCAATACGTAGTTATTCCATAAAATTAAATTTCCTTTAATTACCTTCTTAAATAATCTCTTAGAAAAAAATTTAAAAAAAGTTTAAAGCACACTATTTAAAGGTGTGCTTTTTTAATTAACTGAAACAATTGTAAAGGAACTCGTAGACCTCATCTGTTTTGCTTCTTCAATGATTGAAATAAGAGGCTTTTGAATAAGCCTCTTATAAAACGTAGCTTTAAATACTTTGCTGTATCCGCTTGATGAAGAAAAAATTAATTTTCTTCATCATCAAAGATATTGAGTTCTAAATGACAGTCATTTTCTAAGAACTTCCTAGTTTCAAAGGGCTGTTGTTCTTCTCTTTTTTCTAAAACGGCATCTAGCATTGCTTGGCATAATTCAAGATATTTGTTACCGTAATTACTCTGGCGAAGACTAATCCTTAGTGGTTCTACTCTTTTCCAAAATTCTTCGATTTCCTCTTGGTGGAACCAAACTAAAAAATACAGTAAGAAGCCAAAAATAGCAGAAATTTGCTTATCTGATAGTTCGATTTTTTTACCTGAATCATTATATTCAAGAACCTTTTTAACAGTTTCTGTTACTTCAGTATCTTCGTAGGTTTCTGAAGCAAGAGAGAAATTGAGGTTGTCATATTCTTCGGAATCGACCTCAGTAAGACTCTGGTTAAATGATCTAATTATTTCAGCTATATCATTTTCAGGTATCTTTTGAAAAATCCTTTGGATTTGAGCAATCTCTTTTGCCAACTCAGAAGAAATATTAAAATGAGGAATAATACTTTGAGCTATATCAAATTGATATTTTTTTAAAAGTCTTGCTTGCTTAGCAATCTGATGGACATGTTCTAGCTGTGGAAAATTTAAAGTCTCTAAATGACCTCTATATAAGTTATTGATTTCTTGAATTTGTTTAATCATAGGAGCCATATCTCTTTGTATTTGATTAGACATTCTTATTATAGATTTCATTCCAGGGCTTTCCATCACTTTTCTTTGGTGTTCCAAGGCTTTTAGTAGACTTGGAGGGATATTCAAAGTTGAGATATTTTTTAGATTATTCATCAATTTCTCCTTTGTTCAATTTGGTTTGAATAATAAGATTATACAATTGTGTAAAGTGGATACCAAACATAAAATAAGTTGAGAGGAGTCTCGACGAAGTTTTCAATTTGGAAGTTTTTTAATAAAAAATAAAGGTATGTAACTTTAGAACAACTTGGAATAATTGAGTAGTTGCTGGTTATTCAAAGTAAAACATATACTTTTTCCGTTGACTGCAGGCAGTCGTCGAACTCCACAGAAGGGGTTATCTTCATTGCGTCGGACCTCTTCAGGCTCTGTAGAGAACCCGGGAGAGCAATGGATAATTTGTATATGCCCACAAAGACAATTGCCGGAAGTCTTGAACTTTTGGTTACTTTTTTTTCAAGAGAAAAGTAACGAA
>CAYSGC010000014.1:1635-7197 GCA_964430145.1 uncultured Fusobacteriaceae bacterium
TTTTTTTTGGAGGTTATTATGCTTGTAAAAGGAATACTTATGATCTTTATAGGATCTCTGATCGGATGGGTTACAAACTACTTTGCAATTAAGATGCTTTTCAGACCCCACAAGGAAATAAACATACTGGGATTCAAGATACAGGGTCTTATCCCAAAGAGAAGAAATGAGATGGCAGAGAGCATTGCTGCAACTATAGATGCAGAGCTTATTTCCATGAAGGACATAACCGGTACCCTGGACTCTATCGAGATAGAGGATGAGATAGATAAGATAGTGGATATCGTGGTAGAGGATAAGCTGAAGAAGGAGCTGCTTTCTAAGATACCTATGGCGACTATGTTTATCAACGACTCCATTATGAACAAGGTAAAGGGTGTAGTAAAGGATGCCATAGAGGAGAACAAGGGAGAGTTTGTGGAGATAGTTATCAACAAACTCGAGGAAAATGTTGATCTGAAGGCTATGGTAGTGGAAAAGATGGAGGGGTTCTCCCTGGATTACATGGAGGAGCTCACATTCAGGATAGCAAAGAATGAATTAAAACATATAGAGATAGTGGGAGCGTTCCTCGGAGGAGTAATCGGAGCAGCTCAGTTTGGAATCAGCTATTTCTTATAAGGGGCTGTAGATGGAGAATATGGAAAGAATGCTGTCAGCAAATGAGTTTCAAGGGGAGAGAGAGGTCCAAAGGAGTCTTAGACCCAGAAGATTTGATGATTATATCGGGCAGAACAGCCTGAAGCAGAAGATGTCGATCTTCATAGAGGCAGCTAAGAGGAGAGAGGAATCTGTGGACCACATCCTCCTCTATGGACCGCCCGGTCTGGGGAAGACAACCCTGGCCGGGGTAATAGCAACGGAGATGGGAGTGAACCTGAAGATAACCTCGGGACCGGTACTGGACAAGGCGGGAGACCTGGCTGCCATCCTCACCTCCCTGGAGGAAAATGATATCCTCTTCATAGATGAGATCCACAGGCTGAATACATCTGTAGAGGAGATCCTCTATCCGGCCATGGAGGACAAGGAGCTGGACATAATAATAGGTAAGGGGCCATCGGCAAGATCCATAAGGATAGAGCTGCCAAACTTTACCCTCATCGGTGCCACAACAAGGGCCGGACTTCTTAGTTCCCCCCTCCGTGACAGATTCGGAGTGGTACACAGGATGGACTACTATGAGGAGAGCGAACTCATAGACATAATCCTCAGGGGAGGAAGGATCCTGGGAGTAGAGGTTAAGAAGGAAGGGGCCCGTGAGATAGCCCTCAGAAGCAGAGGTACACCGAGGATAGCCAACAGATTTTTAAAGCGTGTAAGGGACTATGCTGAGATAAGGGGAGACGGAATAATAGACCAGAAGCTCTCTGTGGAGGCGCTGAGCCTTCTGGGAGTGGACTCCTACGGACTGGATGAACTGGACAGAGAGATCCTCACATCCCTGGTGGAAAACTACGGGGGAGGACCGGTAGGGATAGAGACCCTTTCCCTGGTACTGGGAGAGGACAGAAAGACCCTGGAAGAGGTATATGAACCCTACCTCGTTAAGATAGGTTTTATTAAGAGAACACACAGGGGACGTGTGGTGACGGAAAAAGCTTATAAACACCTGGAAGCAGAAGGAGAAAGATAAGGATGAAGATAAGTACAAGAATAAGATACGGGTTAAGAGCCCTGGTATACATCGCAGAGCAGAACAGAAACAACAATAAACTTGTAAGGATCAAGGAGATCTCAGAGGACCAGAATATATCTGTACAGTACCTGGAGCAGATCCTTTATAAGCTGAAGAAGGAAAACATCATAGAGGGTAAGAGAGGTCCCAACGGGGGATACAAGCTTGTGGGGGAGCCTTGCGACATAAGTGTCTACAGGCTATATGAGATCCTGGACTCAGAGGTACGTGTGGTGGACTGCAACGAGAACTCTGAGAGCAGAACCTGCGTAGATGCTTCAGAGTGCAGAACAGCGTGTCTGTGGAGCAAGCTGGACAGCGCCCTAACTGAGATTCTTACAGGAACAACCCTTGAAGATCTTATGAACAACAAAGAGATGATATAGGAGATCTATTGTGATAAGTGTTTTTGTAGAGAAGGAAAGTATTAAGGGAAACATTGTAGAGATTAGGGAAAAGCAGGATATAAACCACCTGAAAAACTCCTTCAGGATGAAGGCAGGAGACAAGCTGAGGGTGGTAGACGGTGAGTTTGAGTATATGTGCAGGATCATCGAGGTGGAGAAGAAGGAGATCTTAGCGGAGATAGAGGATAGGATAGAGGACAGATACTCTACCCAGGCGGAGATAGATATTGCCCAGGGGCTCCTGAAGAACGACAAGATGGACCTGACCATCCAGAAGCTCACAGAGATAGGAATAAACAGGATAATACCAATGGTCACAGAGAGAACCGTGGTCAAGGTGAAGGAGAAGAAGTCCAAGTGGGATGTGGTATCCAAGGAAGCACTCAAGCAGTGTCAGGGAGTGAAGCTTGTGGATATAACAGAACCTCAGAGGCTGAAGGATATAGATTTTGAAAGTTATGATTTGGTACTACTGCCCTATGAGTGCGCAGAGGGGACGAGGATAACAGATATACTGGACAGGTGCGAGGAAAAGCCCGGCAAGGTTCTGTATCTCATTGGCCCAGAGGGCGGATTTAGTGAAAAAGAGGTAGAGTTTTTAGTGGATAGGGGTGCAAAGGTTATAAGCCTCGGAAGAAGGATTCTGAGAGCTGAGACAGCAGCCATAGTAGCAGGAGGAATTTTAGTAAATGAACTCGGTTAAGAGAGTAGCCTTCTATACCCTAGGGTGTAAGGTAAATCAATATGAAACAGAAAGTATTAAGAAGCAGTTGCTGGATATGGGGTATGAAGAGGTGGACTTCGCAGAGAAGGCGGAGCTCTACATCGTTAACTCATGTACTGTAACAAGTATTGCAGACAGAAAGACAAGAAACATTCTGAGAAGAGCCAAGAAGAACAATGAGGATGCTGTTGTTGTGGCTACAGGATGCTACGCCCAGACCAATGCAAAGGATCTGGAGGAGATAGAGGAGATAGACTACGTAATCGGTAACAGCGATAAGGGGGCTATCATAGACCTTATCAAGACCATAGATGAGGGGGGAGACGTAGAAAGAACCCTTCACAGAAACATATTTGATGCCAATGAGTATGAGGAGCTCGAGTTCTCTACCCTGAGAGAGATGACGAGAGCCTATATCAAGGTGCAGGACGGGTGCAACAACTTCTGCTCCTACTGCAAGATTCCCTTTGCCAGAGGAAAGAGCAGATCCAGACAACTGGAAAGCGTGGTAGTGGAGAGCAGGAAGCTCGCTTCAGAGGGATTCAAGGAGCTTATTATAATTGGAATAAACCTTGGGGCTTACGGGGAGGACCTGGCAGAGGACGTAAATTTTGAGGACCTTCTTGTGGCAGTATCTGAGGTAGAGGGAATAGAGAGGATCAGAATAGGTTCTATGTATCCAGATAAGATAACGGATAAATTCATAGATCTTATGAGCACAAATCCTAAGCTCATGCCTCACCTTCACATCTCCCTTCAGTCGTGTGACGACAAGGTGTTAGAGGGAATGAAGAGAAAGTATGACAGCACAGTAATAAGGGAGAGACTCCTAAAGCTTAAGGAGGCTGTCCCAAACATGGAGTATACAGCAGATGTAATCGTAGGATTCCCAGGTGAGGACGGGGAAGGCTTTGCAAACACATGCAAGGTCATAGAGGAGATAGGGTTTTCCGATCTTCACATCTTCCAGTATTCCGACAGGGAAAACACAGTTGCCAGCAAGCTTCCTGGAAAGGTAAATCCCCAGGTGAAGAAGGAGAGAGCCAAGGCTCTAGAGGAAGTAGAGGACAGAATGTTTGAGGAGATGTCCAAGTATATAGGTAAGAGGGTAAGGGTTCTTGTGGAGGAATCCAAGCATGGTAAGTCATATGGGTATACTGAGAACTATCTGAGAACTGAAATTTTAGATTATACAGGTAAACCCAATGAAGTGGTAGAGGTAGAAATAAATCAGCTAAAAAAGGGGATGCTGTCAGGTGGTAAGAAATAGTAGACAAAGAAAAAATAAATTAAAGTTTTTAATGTTTGTAGTAACCGCAATAGCGGCTCTTTCAGTAGTTCTTGTGCTAAACATGGGTAAGAGAAACCTGGGAGAATCTGAAAAGTGGGATAACTATATGGTTATAGGGAAGAAGAACGTCTTTGTGGTATATGGAGAAAAACTTGCCATTCAGGTGCCCTACGAGATAAGCATGAACAAGGACAGAACCCTTGGAGACATAGCCAAGTCCAAGAACTACGAGGAGGTAGTTAGAAGCCTTAATGAGATCCTTCCTGAAAAGGTTGAAAACTTTAAGGTGGTAAGCAGAGGACAGGTGGAGATCGACGCTAAAAGCATGAAGCAGATACCGGAGATAGCCATGAACGACAAGAGGTATGTTCTCACATCAAGCCTTAACGGAATGTTTTTAGAGCTCTACTATGACAGTGCAAGAGCCGAGGGAGACAACAATATAATAATAGATGTATTAAACGCCAACGGTAGAAGCGGATACGCAAGGGAAGCAGGGGAGAAGCTTGCTAAAACCTTCCCGCTGAAGTATAATGCGGCTAACTTTGACACATTTGAGCAGTACAGCTATATCCAGAACAAGGACCTCTCAGATGAGAAGCTTAAGGAGATAGTGATGGAGCTGGATGAAAAGTACTTTAAGATAAAGGAGGAGGGAACTCTTCCTACCCTTGCCAACGCCATAGTTGTTCTTGGAAGGGAACAGGAGGGACTACTCCACATAAACATCTACTCCACTGAAAAGACTGCAGCTGCCACAGAGAAGCAGCTGAAGAGAATAGGATATAAGAGTGTCAAGGGGATTGCAGGTAAGGATGTAGACAACAGCTTTGTGGAGTACAACAAGGCCGACTACTATACAGCTTACAAGCTGGCAGAAAGACTTGGAATCAAGCACATGGTTGAAAACAAGGATTTAAAGGAAGAGATAAATATATTTATAAATGACTAGGGGGAGTTATGGCAGAGAAACTGGATATCATAGTGGATGCAATAGAGGATAAGAAGGGCAGAGATATCTTGGCTTTGGATTTTGAGGGAAGCAGCTCTGTCTGTGACTATGTAGTAATATGCACTGGAAGTTCCAACAGGAACATCCAGGCTATTGCTGACGGGATAAATGAAAAACTAGGTGAAAACAATATGAGAAGGCTGAGCATGGAAGGGTATGACGACGCCAAGTGGGTACTTGTGGACTGCGGAGATGTCCTTGTGAATATCTTTGACAGGGCTACCAGAGAGGAATATAAGCTGGAAGTGCTGTGGGCAGATGCAAAAGAAGTGCTGAGGAAGTAGCCATGTTTGAATTAGTATCTTTTATATTAGTATTTATAGAGAAGAGTATATCCTTTGACTACCCCTATAACTTTATAGCGGTACCCTTTCTCACCTACCTGGTATACAGGAAGGGAGTAGAGGCTTTTTGGGGTGTACTCCTTCTGGCATTTTTGGTGTCCATGGG
>CAYSGC010000014.1:7297-24070 GCA_964430145.1 uncultured Fusobacteriaceae bacterium
GGAGAAAAGTTGTTTGGAGTTAAGTGATGAAGAATAGACTAGGTATAAAGTTAGGCGGCGATACAGAGAACAGATCCCTGATATTCCAAGTAATTGTAGTGGTTATCTTCTCTCTCCTTGCTACAAGGCTTTTTTATTTACAGGTAGTAAGAGGGGATGAATACAGGGAACGTGCAAACAATAACAGAGTTAAGTTAAAGAGAATAGAGGCTCCCAGAGGAAAGATCTTTGACAGCCATGGAGAACTCCTGGCTACCAATGAGGCCGGTTACAGGCTGCTCTATCTGAAGGAGAGAAAGTATAGTGAAAAGGAATTAAAGGAAATATCTGAATTATTGGGACTCACTGAAGAATCAGTAGAAAGAAGGATAAAGTATGGGGAGATATTCCCATACACAAGAGAAAATATATTAGAGGATGATCTCGATGAGGATGAAGCTCACAGGATAATGGAGAAACTGTCGGAGTATCCGTACCTGCAGGTTCAGGCCTATGCAAAGAGAGAATATTTATATGACACCTTGGCTTCTCATGTACTGGGATATGTAAAGAAGATCTCAGCTGAGGAGTATGAGGAACTGAAGGAATTGGGGTATACTCAGAGGGATACCGTGGGGAAAAATGGTGTGGAAAAGCAATATGACTACCAGCTCCAGGGAAAACCAGGTTATAAGTATATAGAGGTAAATGCTCTCAACAGAATCGTGAAGGAGCTAAGGCAGAGACAGCCAATTCCAGGAAAGGATATGTATCTAACAATTGACTCCAGGCTTCAGGAGGTTATGGAAAAATATTTTGAAGAGAAGAAACTGCAGGGAAGTTTTGTAGCAATTAACCCTAAAAACGGAGAGGTTATCGCCATGGTAAGCTATCCGACCTACTCCCTGAATATGTTTACTTCAAGATTTACCTCTGAAGAGTGGAACTCGATTATGAATGATAAAAGAAAACCCCTAAGAAATAGAGCCATAGCAGGAGAATACCCCCCAGGCTCTGTATTTAAACCAATAGTATCTGTGGCACTATTAAACAACGGTCTCAATCCAAAAAAACAGTACTTCGATAATGGTTACTATCAGATTGGAAAGTGGAAGTGGAGATCTTGGAAGAGAGGCGGACACGGATATGTGGACTTCAAGAAAGCCATCACAGAATCGGCAAACCCCTATTTCTATAGGTTAGGAGATGAACTAGGACCTACTAAACTAATAGAGACAGCAGCTGATTTCGGGATGGGACAGAGGACAGGAATAGACACTCCGGGAGAGAGAGCCGGAAGGCTGCCTGATGATGAGTGGAAGAGGAAAAATATGAATGAGCCGTGGTATAAAGGAGATACGATAAATCTCTCTATCGGGCAGGGATACCTTACAGTGACACCACTTCAGATGGCTGAGGCCTATACTCTTCTTGCTAATAAAGGCGTGGCATACAAACCACACCTTGTAAGGACTCTTAAGGGGAAGGATGAAACAGTAGTAACAAAGATTGAAAAAGTGAAGGAATTAAGTTATTCCAAATCTTATTATGACCTCATAACAGATGCAATGGTAAATGCTGTAGAAGCAAGTAATGGAACTGTAAAGGCTCTCAGAACAGAGGGCTTAAGAATAGCAGCAAAAACAGGATCAGCACAAAATTCTCAGTTTGAAAAGACACACGCCTGGGTAGGAGGATACTTTCCTGCACATGACCCAGAGGTTGTTTTTGTGGCCTTTGCCGAGGGGGCGGGAGGAGGAGGCTCTATAGCAGCGCCTGCAGCCAAAGCCTTTATTGATAAGTACCTTGAATTAAAAGGAAATAATCACTTTGACTAGAAAAGCTTATTATTAAATTTTGAAAAATTTTAAGGTTTTTTAGGGTGGCCTTAAGGTCTTTTGTAGACGGAGGAAGAAATGAGTATAAAACATCAGGAAAAGGAAACAAAGAAAAAATTTCCTTGGTACAGGAACAGAAAGAAGAAGACAGCCACAGCTGAAGCTGTGGAAAAAACCGAAGCTAGAGAAGAGGTAGCGGCAAAACCTGCTGCTCCAGAAGAGGTAAAGCCGGCTCCTAGAAGGAAGCCAAAGGAAGCTGAAAAAGCTAAAAAAGAGGAGAAGATGTTTGTAATTCCTCTAGGAGGACTGGATGAGATCGGTAAGAATATGACCCTTATCCAGTACAGGGATGAGATAATCGTAGTGGATGCAGGTATGGCCTTCCCAGACGATGAGCTTCTTGGAATAGACATAGTTCTTCCAGACTACTCATACCTTGAAAGCAACAAGGAGAAGATAAAGGGAGTATTTATTACCCACGGTCACGAGGACCACATCGGAGGACTTCCATACTTATATGGAAAGATCGATACAAATATACCTACCTATGGTGGAAGACTTGGACTAGCTCTAGCTAAATCCAAGTTTGAGGAACCTGGTCTTGGAAGAAAGACACCTAAGATGAAGGAGATCAAGGGAAGAAGCAGAATTAAAGCTGGAAAGTACTTCACTGTGGAGTTTATCAAGGTGACTCACTCAACAGCGGACTGTTACGCCCTTGCTATTACAACTCCAGCAGGAACAATCCTTCACACTGGAGACTTTAAGATGGACCTTACTCCAGTAGACGGTGTGGGAGTAGACTTCCTTAGACTGGCTCAGCTGGGAGAGAGCGGAGTAGACCTTCTGCTTTCCGACTCAACTAACTCTGAGGTGGATGGATATACTCCGTCGGAAAAGAGTGTAGGGGAAGCACTGAAGACAGAGTTTATGAAAGCCAAGGGAAGAATAGTTGTAGCGGCCTTTGCATCTCACATCCACAGACTTCAGCAGATAATAGATGTAGCCCACCTGAATAAGAGAAAGGTAGCCGTTGACGGTAGAAGTATGGTCAAGGTCTTTGACATAGCTTCTAAACTGGGATACCTGAAGGTGCCTAAGAATATAATGGTATCACTGGCTGAGATAGAGAAGCTTCCAGATGATAAGGCAGTAATCCTATGTACTGGAACTCAGGGAGAGCCAATGGCAGCCCTTTCCAGAATAGCTAAGAAGATACACAAGCACATCAAACTGAGAAAGGGAGATACTGTAATCATATCTGCAACACCTATCCCAGGAAATGAGAGAGCAGTATATAACAACATAAACAACCTACTGAAGCATGAAGCAGATGTAGTATTCAGAAAGATAGCCGGTATCCACGTATCTGGACACGCAAGTAAGGATGAGCAAAAGCTTATGCTTAATCTTGTAAAGCCTAAGCACTTTATGCCTGTACACGGTGAGTACAAGATGCTTAAGGCACACAAGGAAACTGCAATGGAAACGGGAATACCTGAAAAAAATATCATCATTGCAACCAATGGTAATAAGATCGAGGTAACAAAGAGCAAAGCCAAGATAGCAGGAAAGGTAAACTCTGGAATAGTTCTAGTAGACGGACTGGGAGTAGGAGATATTGGTAATATTGTTCTACGTGACAGACAGCAGCTGGCTCAGGACGGAGTTGTAACAGTTGTTATGACTATCTCCAAGGAAACCGGAAGTATCCTTGCAGGACCGGACATCGTTACAAGAGGATTTGTATACTCGAGAGATTCAGAGAGAATGATAAATGAGGTAGCAGGTGCTATAAAGGAGAAGTTAAAAACCCTTGAAGAAAAGAATGTTACTGAATGGGCAGCTCTTAAAACAGCAGCCAGAGATGTGGCATCTAAGCACTTTTACGATAAAACAAAGAGAAACCCGGTAATCTTACCGATAATAATGGAAGTATAAGAAGGAGAAAGAAGAGAATGGAATTAACAAGTAAGCAGAGAGCGTTTTTAAAGAAGCAGGCACATTCACTGGAGCCTATGGTAAGAATAGGTAAGGATGGGCTTTCTGAAAATATAGTAAAGAGTCTATTGGATGCAATCGAATCTAGAGAGCTGGTAAAAGTTAAGATACTTCAGAACTCAGAGGTGGAAAAGAGAGAGACAGCTTATGAACTGGCTCTTAGAAGCGGATGTGAGCTAGTGGCAATAATCGGTAGAACACTTATCTACTACAAGGAAAATGAGGATAAGCCAGTTATCTCAGAGGAGCTAAGAAGAATATAACATTTTAACGGGGGAGAGGTATGAAAGCAGGAATACTTTTTGGCAACAGAATAGCAGACGTTGTTTTCATAGCATGGTTTATAGCTCAGTTTTATAAACTGCTAAGCTGTGTAGTAACTGAAAGAAGGCTTGACATAAGAAGAATGTGGGGAACTGGAGGAATGCCCAGTTCCCATTCCTCCACAGTAACATCACTTGCAGCATCTGTGGCTATTGTTGAGGGAGAGACGAGTACCCTCTTCGCCATAGCCCTTATATTTTCTGGTGTAGTAATGTATGATGCTGCAGGGATCAGAAGAGCTGCAGGTAAGCAGGCAGGGGTACTGAACAAGATTGTAGAGAGGCTGGCACATAAGATAGAGGAAAAAATACACGATGAAACCCTCAAGGAGCTGTTGGGACACACACCATTTGAAGTACTTATCGGTGCTTTGCTGGGAATAGTGGTAGCTTTCCTTATGAGGGGATACTTGCTGGCTTAGGAGTAGATGACAGATGAATTTAAAAGAGATGGATGTAGAACAGCTCAAGACAGAAGCAGAAACAATAAGGAAAACCCTTATAGATGTGGTGAGCGCCAATGGAGGGCATCTAGCTCCAAACCTTGGAGTGGTGGAGCTGACCCTGGCTCTTCACAAGGTTTTTGACTCACCCAAGGACAAGATACTTTTTGACGTGGGACACCAGTCCTATGTACACAAGCTTCTCACAGGAAGGGAGGAGAGGTTTCATACCCTTAGAAAGTTAGGGGGTATAGGTCCCTTTATGGATCCCGGTGAAAGTGATCATGATCCCTTTATTACAGGACACGCAGGAAGTGCACTATCTGCAGCCTGTGGCCTAGCTGTGGGAGACGAGAAGAGCAAGGTAATATCAATAGTAGGAGATGCCTCTATCTCCAATGGACACTCCCTGGAAGCCCTTAATAATATCGGCGGAAAGGTAAAGAACCTTATAGTGGTTTTAAATGACAATGAGATGTCCATAGGAGAAAATGTGGGATCTCTCTCAAAGTTTTTTGGAAAACTTATGGTAACCAAGACCTATATGAATATAAAGGATGAGGTTACCCAGCTTATAAACAGGGGAAGGATAGGAAGTAAACTTACTGGTGTACTTAAAAGGGCGGAACATTCAGTAAAGCACTTTTTAGCCCCTTTAAGTATATCAGAGGATCTTGGCTTTAAGTATATCGGAGTAATCGACGGGCACAACTTAGAGGAGCTCATAGAGACCTTTGAAAAGGCCAAGGAGATAGAGGGACCTGTGTTTGTCCACATAAAGACAAATAAGGGGAAGGGATATGCCTTTGCTGAGGAAAATCAGGAGAAGTTTCACGGGATATCACCCTTTGATGCAGATACAGGAAGAGCCGAGAGCAGCGGGGACAGCTACTCCAAGATATTTGGAGATACCTTCTATGAGATGGCCAAGAAAGATGAAAGAGTTATGGCAATCTCAGCGGGAATGGTTAAGGGAACAGGGCTTTCCAAGGTCTTTGAAGCCTTTCCAGAGAGAACCTTTGATGTGGGAATAACCGAGGGGCATGCAGTCACATTTGCAGGGGGACTGGCAGTGTCCGGGAAGAAGCCCTATGTGGCGATCTATTCCACATTTATGCAGAGGGCCTATGGACAGCTGATACACGACATATCTCTTCAAAACCTTCCAGTGAGATTTATTGTGGACAGGGCAGGAATAGTAGGAGCAGACGGGAAGACCCACCAGGGGATCTATGATATAGGGTTCTTTACAGGGATACCTAACTTTACAGTGGTAGCCCCTACAACCTGCAGGGAGCTGGAGGAGATACTGGAGTTCTCGAGGGGAGACATTAGTGGTCCCCTGGTAATAAGGATTCCAAGGGCATCCTGCTTCTATCTGGAGGGGGACCAACCCCTTACCTATGGAAAGTGGAAGAAGCTCTATGGGGAGGGACCTCAAAGGGCAAGAAGGAACCTCTTTATAGCAACTGGAAGCATGCTTCAGGAGCTGCTGGCTGTTAAACCACAGCTGGAGGAGAGGGGTATAGAGGTGGATATAGTAAGTGCAGCCTTTATATCACCAATGGATACAGAGTTTCTCTTAGGGGAAGCTTCCAAGTATGAGGATATATTTGTTTTAGAGGAAGGCTACTCAAAGGGTTCCTTTGGGACTTCGGTAGTTGAGTTTTTTAATGATAATGGAATTTTGAAAAAAATCCACAAAATTTCGCTGGATACAGGAAAGATACCTCACGGAGAAAGAGAGGAGCTCATGGAGATCTATGGGCTTAGGGGAGAGAGCCTGATCAAGCGGATAGAAGGGTGTTTAGATGCATAAAAAAAATGAGAAAACAAGGATGTTTTTAGATGAGCTTTTAAAGCATCCTCTGGTAACTCAGATGGAACTGGTGGATGATCAGGGAGTAAAGGTATCCACCCATACCTATGATGTTCTGGATGTTACAGGAAATGAAATTACACGTGATTTCGGAAGTCTGAGAAGAGCCAGCACAAAGATAGATTTCTTTGCCATAGTAATAGGTATAATAGTTCACGATCTGAGCAAGGGAAGCATCAGGATAAATGGTGAGGTAATGTCTCACTCCCAGATGATGCTCAAGAGACCAGAGTATATAATGAAGGAGACCGAAGGTGTAATAAGCCATGTAGAGGAAGCTACCGGTCTAAAGATAAAACCTGATATTGTAAAAAATATATGTCATATAGTTATCTCCCACCACGGAAGATGGGGGAAGGTAAGACCTAGTACCAGGGAGGCTTCCATCGTACACAAGGCAGATGTATATTCAGCCAAGTACCACAGGATAAATCCCATAGGAGCAGATGATATACTGAAGCTTATGATCGATGGGATGAATATCGAAGAGATAGCTGAGAAGCTGGACTGCACCACTGGCATTATAAAGGACAGACTTAAGAGGTCTAAGCAGGAGATGGTTCTGAAAAATAATAAACAGCTTATAGCTTACTATAAGAAGAACAACAGGATAGCCATAGGAGACGACTTCTTTACCCAGAGGATAAAGGAAACGGCTCTTCTTATAAAGGCTGTGGAGAAGAAGGGATTTATCAGGCTTATCAAGGAGAGTCCTATGATAGACTTTATAGATGACAGAAGGGTCTTTGAGAGAAGATAAGGACATAAAAGAAAGTAGTAAGAGGAGTTTCTATGAAGGAAAGACTGGATGTATTACTGGTAGAGAAGGGCTTCTTTCCCACTAGGGAGAAGGCTAAGAGAGCTATTATGGCCGGACTGGTAATAGTAAATGAACAGAAGATAGAGAAAGCAGGAACTCAGATAAAGATAGATGAGGAGCCTGAGATAAGGATAAAGGGTCAGGTACTTCCCTATGTGAGCAGGGGAGGGCTGAAGCTTGAAAAAGCCATAAAGGAATTTGACCTGGATTTTAACGGGAAGAGGGTGCTGGATGTAGGGTCATCCACAGGAGGTTTTACCGACTGCTCCCTTCAAAATGGTGCGGAGTTTGTGTATGCTGTAGATGTGGGTACAAACCAGCTTGACTGGAAGCTGCGTAACGATGAGAGGGTACTTTCCCTTGAAAATATGCACATAAAAAATCTGAGATTAGAGGATTTGGGCGAAAATAAAGTAGACTATATAGTGATGGATGTTTCATTTATTTCTATAACTAAGGTTCTGGAGCACCTGGTAAAGTTCATGAAGCCAGAGGCCAGAATAATGGCTCTAATAAAGCCTCAATTTGAAGTGGGAAGAGAGAATATTGAAAAGGGTGGAATAGTAAAAAACAGGGCTAAGCACAGGATGGCAATAGAGAGTGTTGTGGAGAATGCAAACCTCAACGGACTCTACCTGGAGAAGCTTGATTTTTCACCTATCACCGGAGGTAAGGGAAATGTAGAGTATATCTCGCTATTTTCACTCCATAAGAATGAAAGCAAGGTCGATATTGACGAAGTGATAGAAAAGGGCAAAACATTAAAGAACTAGGGGGTATTTTATGAAGCGGCTTACCAGGGTTAAGATAATTGCAGTAGTACTATCAATAGTGGTTTTTAGTTTTGTCTACGCCAACACAAAGACAAGTCAGAGTCAGGAGGGTGCAAACAGAGGATTTCTTTCCAATCTGGCGGAGCTAAAGGAACTTTCCGATGTGATGGACATAATTATTGAAAATCACGTGGGAGATGAGGAAAAGCAACCTGAAAAGAAGGAGCTTATGCAGGGTGCATTAAAGGGAATGATAGATTCTCTGGGAGATCCATACTCTGTTTACTTCAGCAAGGAGGAGATGGAAAGCTTCAAGGAGGATATTCAGGGGAAGTATGCCGGTGTGGGAATGGTAATACAGAAGAAGGTGGATGAACCCCTTGTTGTTGTATCACCTATCGAGGATACTCCAGCCTTTAAAGCGGGAATAAGACCTAAGGATAAGATTATAAGTATCGATGGTGAATCTACTTATAAGATGACCAGTAATGAAGCTGTAAATAAGCTAAAGGGCGAACCGGGAACCGAGGTAAAGGTAACCATCTACAGAGAGGGAACCAAGGAAACCAAGGAGATC
Source organism: uncultured Fusobacteriaceae bacterium (assembly GCA_964430145.1). GTDB lineage: Bacteria > Fusobacteriota > Fusobacteriia > Fusobacteriales > Fusobacteriaceae > Propionigenium. The sequence goes on from CAYSGC010000014.1 coordinate 15,931, forward strand.
CTGTTAGAGAGAGCCATAGTTGAATTAAAATACGTTAAGTCTGAGATGAAGGAAGATAAGATCGGATACCTTAGACTTACACAGTTTGGAGAGGATGTCTTCAAGGACGTAAGGAAAGCCCTTATAGACCTGCAGAAGGACGGAATGAAGGCACTGATCCTAGACCTTAGAAGCAACCCGGGAGGTGCTCTGGATCAGTCTATAAAGATAGCTTCTATGTTCCTAGACAGCGGAAGAGTAGTAAGTGTAAAGGGAAGAGTTGGCCAGGAGCAGGTATATATGAGAGAGGGAAGATACTACGGGAACTTCCCTATGGTAGTGCTTATTAACGAGGGAAGCGCTTCAGCTTCCGAGATCGTTTCAGGTGCCCTTAAAGACAGAGGAAGAGCTATCCTGGTTGGAGAAAAGACCTTTGGAAAGGGAAGTGTGCAGAGTATACTTCCGCTGCCAGATGAAGATGGAATCAAGCTTACCATAGCAAAGTACTACACTCCAAATGGAATATCTATCCACGGCAAGGGGATAGAGCCAGATGTAAGGGTGGAGGAAGATGAGGACTACCTCTTCTTTGACGGCTTCATCACAAATGTAGATGAGGAGAAGACAAAGGAGAACAGGCAGGAGATATTGAAAGAAATAAAGGGCGAGGAGGAAGCAGAGAGAATCGCCAACATAAGAGATACTCAGCTGGAGACAGCTATGGGAATATTAAAGGGCATTATGGTGAATAGTGCCAGAAAAACCAAGTAAGGTCAAGATGAGAAGAGTGGACTCTTTTAGGGTTCACTCTTTATAATTAATATTTTCAGGATTAAGATCAGAGGGATTTTTACATGAAGGTCCAGAGTGAGAAAATTATTGAAAAAATGAGAAAAGGAAGGATGAAATATGCTTTATATTGTAGCTACTCCCATTGGAAACTTAGAAGATATTACCTATAGAGCAGTGAGAACACTGAAGGAAGTGGACTATATTTTTGCTGAAGACACAAGGGTAACTAAGAAACTTCTCAGCCACTTTGAAATAGACACTGTGGTATACAGATACGATGAATTTACTAAAAGTCACCAGATAGAAAACATAATAAACCTATTAGCTGAAGGGAAGGAGATAGCCCTTGTAACAGATGCAGGGACTCCATGCATATCGGATCCCGGGTTTGAAGTGGTAGATGCAGCCTTAAATGAAGGGTATAAGGTAGTTCCTGTGGCAGGGGTAAGTGCATTAACAGCAGCAGCCTCAGTAGCTGGAATCTCCATGAAGAGAATAGCTTTTGAAGGATTTCTTCCAAAGAAGAAGGGGAGGCAGACCCTTTTAAAGGAGCTATCCAAGGAGGAAAGGGTAGTTGTACTCTATGAGTCACCTCATAGAATCCTTAAAACTCTAAAGGAGATAAAGGAAGTATTTGGAGACAGGTATGTTGTTATCGTAAGGGAGATAACAAAGCTTTACGAGGAAATAATCAGGGGGACTACCTCTGAGCTCATAGAAAGACTGGAAGAAAACCCTATAAAGGGTGAGATAGTTCTTTTAATAAAGGAAGAGGTTAAGGAAAAGAAGAGAGTAAAGGTAAATAAATACGCAAGAGACTAATAGTTTATAGCTTTTTGGATAAACCCTAAGGAAAGGAAGTAATAGTAATGGCAATGACAAAGATAAACTGGTATCCAGGTCACATGAAGAAGACCAAGGAAATGATCCAGGAAAATATGAAGATAATAGATGTGGTACTGGAGCTTGTAGATGCAAGGGTTCCAATCTCAAGTAAGAATCCCGATATAGCAAGGTTTTCCAAGAATAAGAAGAGGATCATCATCTTAAATAAAGCAGACCTTGTAAATAAGACGGAATTAAAGCTGTGGAAGGAGTACTTCATCAAGAACAATATGGCAGATGAGGTAATAGAGCTAAGTGCAGAAACAGGCTTTAATGTAAAAAAATTATTTGCTATAATAGATAAAGTATCCAAGGAAAAGCTGGAGAAGATGAAAAAGAAGGGCCTCAGAAAGGTAAATACGAGGCTTATGGTAGCAGGAATTCCCAATGTAGGGAAATCCAGACTGATCAACAGAATAGTAGGTAAGAAGAGTGCAGGTGTAGGAAATAAACCTGGATTTACAAGGGGTAAACAGTGGGTGAGGATCAAGGATGGCTTAGAGCTTCTAGACACTCCAGGAATCCTCTGGCCTAAGTTTGAAAGCGATGAAGTGGGATACAACCTGGCTATAGCAGGGGCTATAAGGGACGATATCCTTCCAATAGAGGAGGTGGCTTGTACCCTTATTGCAAAGCTGAGAAGATACAAGATGGACTATGTCTTCAAGAACAACTACAAGCTTACAGATGAGGATCTTCTTGAGACGATACCAGAGGTGATCCTGGACAGAATAGCCCTTAGAATGAATATGATGTTAAAGGGAGACAAGGTAAACACCAAGCAGGCTGCATTTACAATACTGAGAGACTACAGAGGGAAGAAGCTGGGTAACTTTGGTATAGACAGGGAACTTTTTGAAGGGGAAGCAAGGAAGGAACTTGAGGATCAGGAAACAGAGGATAAGTAAGATGACCGAAGGAGTCTGACTATATCTTGGGTGTCTGGGAGGCACCTTCGATTTCAATTTACTTATTTGATTCAGAGAGTTTGATGAAACCTTAAAGGATTGGATAGCAGGAAAAATTAAAGAGAGTAAAGTTTTGGGGGACATATGGAAAAATTAAACTTAGATTTAAATGTAGTGGAAGAGGTACTTCTTGATTTTATAAGGGATGAGATAGGTAAGGCAGGATTTTCCAAGGTAGTTCTGGGGCTATCTGGAGGAATAGATTCAGCCCTTGTGGCAGCTCTGGCAGCTAAAGCTCTTGGACCTGAAAATGTTCTGGGAATAATGATGCCCTATAAGAGCTCTAGTAAGGAAAGTATACTAGATGCTCAAAGGGTTGCTGAAGCTACTGGAATTAGGACTAAGATGATAGAGATAACACCTATGGTTGATGCATACTTTGCTCTGGAGCCGGATATTTCAAATATGAGAAAGGGAAACAAGATGGCCCGTGAGAGGATGACTATCCTCTATGATTACTCAGCCAAGGAGGGAGCCCTTGTACTGGGAACCTCCAACAAAACAGAGGTACTCCTGGGATACAGCACTCAGTTCGGGGACTCGGCTTCGGCAATCAATCCCATAGGGGACCTGTATAAGACCCATGTATGGAAGCTTTCCGAGCAGATGGACCTTCCCAAGGAAGTAATAGAGAAGAAGCCAAGTGCAGATCTCTGGGAGGGACAGAGCGATGAGAGCGAGCTGGGATTCTCCTACTACCTGGCAGACAGGATCCTTCACAGGTTTATAGACGAAAGGTACACCAGGGAGGAGCTTATAGAGGAAGGCTTCGACCAGGAGATAGTAGATAATATAATAAGAAGGATAAAGATAAACCAGTATAAGAGGAAGCTCCCTCTAATAGCCAAGATATCCAGGAGAACCATAGGAAGAGAGTTTTGCTATCCTAGGGACTGGGGGATATAATGGTGAAGAGAGAGAAGAGGTTTGAATCCCTGACTATAGGTGGCAGGGAGTTTGACTTTAATGAAAAAACCTATGTAATGGGAATATTAAATATAACTCCAGATTCCTTCAGCGACGGAGGATCCTACGACGGAGTAGAGGAAGCAGTGAGAAGAGCTCAGGAGATGGTAGAGGAGGGAGCCCACATCATAGATGTAGGGGGGGAATCCTCCAGACCTGGAGCTGAGTATGTGCCAGAGGAGGAGGAGCTTTCAAGGGTTCTTCCTGTAATAAGAAGGCTGGTTCAGGAGATAGATGTACCAATCTCCATAGATACATATAAAGCAGGGGTAGCCAAGGCCTGCATCCAGGCAGGGGCACACATTATAAATGATATAAGCGGCTTTAAGGGAGATCCAGACATGGCCAATGTGGCAGCAAGATTAGGGGTGCCATGCATCCTTATGCATATGAGGGGTACTCCAAAGACTATGCAGGATAACCTTCACTACCACAGCTTTATGGAGAACCTCAGGGAGGAGCTCTCAGAGAGTATTGAGATGGCTGTGGAAGCAGGAATAGAGAGGAAGAATATAATTTTAGATCCAGGGGTTGGTTTCAGTAAGTCATCGGACCATAACCTGGAGATAATAAAAAATATAAAGGAGCTTAAGAGGATGGGGTATCCACTACTTGTGGGGGCCTCGAGAAAAAGATTCATTGGGGAGATCTTAGATGCAGCATCAGATGAGAGGCTGGAAGGCAGTCTCGCAGTGGCTGTGATATCCTCTTGGGAGGGCGCAGGGATCCTCAGGGTGCACGATGTGAAGGAAACAGTAAGGGCACTCAAGGTGACAGATGCCATCAGAAACATGAGATTAAAGGATTAGGAGGAAGAAGGTAGATGAGAGGTGAAGAGCAGTTAAAACAGGAGCTGCATGATTTCCAGAAGGAAAAGGACAGGATAAGAAGTATAGTTGGACAGATAGGTGGAAGTGTTGGAACAAAGCACAACAATATAATCAATACAGTACTTCTCTGCATCATCGGTATCCTACTTCTACTAGGGGGGCTCTTAAGAAAGATAGAGCTTCAGCTGGCAATAGAGGTAGCTATCCTTGTGGGAATACTAAAACTTCTTTGGATGTTCTATGAAGCACAGAAGGCAAGCCACTTCCAGTTTTGGATTCTAAACTCTTTGGAATTCAGGATAAATGAGATCCATAAGAGGGTAAGGAAGATGGAAAAAAAGTTAAGTGATATGGATAAGCCTAGGGAAGAGTAGTAAGAACTGGGTAAAGGGCTCCTGCTCCAGCGGCAGGGGCCCTTTACTTTCCCCTGGGGAAGGGGAGGTGTGACTCTAGAATTATAGGGGGACAGAGAAGGTTAGACACCCAATAATTGAAAAACTCTATGGAGGAGGATATAATAAACTATATGAATCTTTATATCTGTCTTTAGCAGGAGGAAATTTAATGAAGTATTTAGGATATATAATATTGACCCTTATTTTAACAGGTCTTCTCTACATAAAGGGAAACGACCACATGATAACTGAGAACTACATAAGGGGCCAGGTATACTGGGATATAGATGACAGCTCTCTCTGGACCAAGGACCTGAGTCTGGAGCTTATAGGCCAGGAGGGTGCTGTGGTATCTGAGAGCAGTGTGAAGAAGAATATCTTCATCTTTCAGGATATTCCCAATGGCAGCTATACCCTGAAGGTTATCAGGGAGGGTGAAACCATCCTCGAAAGGAAGATAGAGAAGGAGAGGAAGGCACTGGAGTATGGGACGGTACTCCTAAAGGCGGAGCCCTACTCCAAGGAGTACTCCAAGAAACTGAGGCTTGCCATAAGCTACTATGAGTCCCTCATCTGGATAGTAACCCTCACTATGATAAGTCTGGGAGTGGGGATAGCCAACAGGGATATAAGAAGGATAGCCTTCCTTGTGGTAGTTCGTCTCAATATAAGGTGGATCTACCTCATCAAGGAGACCGGACTGGAAAACCTGCTCACCAGCATCTATATAATCTATGATACAATGCTCTTTTTATACATCTTTGAAAGGGTTATGAGTATCTTTAAAAGCAAAAAGCTTTCCAGGATATACTATATCATTATGGTTCTCTGGTCCGGTCTGAATGCAGGGGCTATAGTCTATCTTCTGAGAAACAGAAATGTTGTTTTGGACAGCAGGTACTATGAGATCCTCAGGGAATCCTATAGTTTTTCAGCCTACTATTTAAATTTCTTTTTTGTTGTTCTGGGAGTACTTGTGTTCGGAGGGTATCTTCTGGTAGGAAAGAGGCTGGAAAAGAGTGTGGAGAATGTAGAGGTATTTAAGACTACCCTTATCCAGCTGGGCATCTATTTAATTATCTGGCTTACAGATCTGGATATCTCCGAGCATTCGCAGTTTTTAATAATACTTCTCTATATCTTTAATATCATAGACCAGGAGGAGAGAAAGAAACACCGTTCAGTGATAAAGTTTTATAAGAGGGTATTCTTCCTCTGTATGGTATTCTTTACCTATGAGCATATGACAGAGGTGGAGAAAACAGACCTCTATATGTTTGGGGGGCTTCTCCTCTTCACCCTTGGGAACTACGGAAAGGATCTGTGGGAGAACAGGGTAATGGGAATAAGGGAGGGGCTCTTCAATAAGCTCATAATGACCAGGTCTCTTGAGAGGATAAGAGAGGATATGGTGAAGATTCCTTATATAAAATCGGCGGAGTACAGGGACGGAGCCCTCACAGGAACCCACGACCTCCTCATAGAGAGGGAGGGAAGGATGATAGGGGTGTCCTTTAAGGGGGCCTTTAAGGTAATCCCCATAAAAAAAGAGGTAGAGAGTCTGAGAAAATTTCTGGAAAAGGTTCTCTACTACCACTCGGTACTGAACAAGCTCTCCGATGCACCCAAGGAGGGAGAGAAGAAGTATGAGATCCTCTACAGAAGGGAGCTCAAGAAGAGGATCCTTCTGGAGAAAAAGCTCAAGGGAGGGGGATCTTGATGATAGGATATATAGGAGATGTTGATTACCACTCCATCCTCCAGGAGTATTCGGAAAATGAGATCTTTCATATAAAGGATTCAAGGGTTGAAAGATTTGAGATCCTAATAGTGGAGAGTCTGGATGATAGTGTAGTGGAGATAATAGAGGGAATGGCTAACCGCCCTCCTCTCATAATTTATGAGGATGTTATCCGGGTAGATCATATAGACAGGATAAGGGAGCTGGGCTTCTACTACGTCTACCTGCCCAAGGAAAGATATGAAGAGGTGGACAGGAAGATAAGGCTAGCAGCAGAGCAGAGAAGGGATAACTGGAATCCCAGCCCCAAGTACAGGATATATGCCCCTGAGAGCCTCATAGAGTATATAGAGTTTCAGAAGGGAGAGAGAAAGACCTGTGTATTCCTGGAAAACAATGAGAAGATTCTTCTGAGCAGAACCCTCAGGGAGGTAGAGGATGAGCTGGGAAGATACACCAACTTCTTCAGGGTAGACCGGAGTACAATTGTAAACCTTTCCAAGATAAAGTACCTCAACCTAGAGGAGGAGTTTTTAAAACTTGAAAGTGGAGCAAAACTCTACTTCAGTTCCAAGGTACTGAAGAAACTTCCATAACCATATCCCATACAGGGATATGGTTTTTTTATACAAAAAAAGGGCCTCTACATTCAAAAAATAATATATAGAGTAAAAATTGTGTAAAATAATGGTAACTTAAGGTAAGTGAGATAGAAGAGGGGTGAGAGAAATGTGTTCGATAGGAGAGGTATGCAGAGCTTTAGATATTACACCAAGAACTTTGAGATACTATGATGAGATAGGCTTATTAAAGCCGGCATCACAGGAAAGAGGAAAGAGAATATATTCAGAGAGGGAGTTTTTAAAGCTGAAAAAAATACTTCTTATGAAGAGGGTAGGTTTCTCTCTGGATAAGATACAGGAAACTTTAGACGGAAGCTCAGTGGAGAGCGTGGAGAGTATACTCATTGAAAACTACAAAAGTCAGCTAGAGGAGCTTAACAGGCTGAAGAGAAGTATAGGTGTAACCCACAGATGGATGAAAAGCCTTGAAAAGAGCGGTTCAGGGATAGAGGATGGAGAGATAACCATAGAAACTCAGGAGGAGCAGAAGTTTGTCTGGAGAGAGGTTGCCAGGGAAGAGATGAAGGAGCTGGAAGCTCTGAAGCTCATTAAGTGGAGCCAGGAAAATCTTGATTCTACAGGGGACAGATATGGATTTACCTTGAGAGAGGACGGAGGAGCAACTGGAACATTGGTTCTTCATAACGATCAGTGTGAAGAGAGCGAGCAGTTGATCAGAACCCTTGAGGGGGGGAGATATGTAAGCTATGAGTACTCCCAGGAAGAGTCTTTAGAGGAGATAATGTTTCTTATGAAGCTCTATATTATAGAGCACGATATCAAGGTTAAGGGAGATTATTTTAAACTGAGAAGTATATCCCAGACTGCTCTTAAGTCGGAGGTAAGAAATAAACTTATTGTTAAGATCCTTGAGAACTAAGGGATAAAATTATAGATAAGATTCAGGTAAGAGAGATGAAGGGCCTTAAATTGAAAATAGAGTAAATAAAAAGCAGCTCAG
>CAYSGC010000015.1:0-23299 GCA_964430145.1 uncultured Fusobacteriaceae bacterium
CATATATCCCCCTCAAAGGAGTTTATATAAAACTCTCCCCCCTCGGGAGTATAGAGGAGACTTTGAATCCGCCCCTCCACTACATATACAGCTCCTCCCTTCTTTAGCTCACTGTCAAAGATCATCTCTCCCTTCTTCAGATTATATACTTTAACAGCCTTCTCAAAGGAAGTTCCTATGAGTTCCTCCAACTGCAATTTAACCAAGGTCTCACCAATCATAACTCTCTCCTTAATACAATAGATCTCTATAAAAATTTCATCTTTTTAGTTAGCTTGTCAACAATATTGTAGGAACTTTCATTTACTGTGTCAACTAAAACCTTCTCCCTTCACTTTGAGTTTTACTGCCCCCTGTTATTTACTATATCAAGATAAACCCTTAAAAATTTTTCCTCAATTGATTTTTACAATTTTCTTTTCAGCAAAAAAATTATATAATTGTATTTTGACAGAGTAGCCTGACTTTCTGCCCCACTTCCATAGGGAGAAGGTCGGGAGAACAACAATAATTAAGAGGGTGAGGTATCCATGTTTGGGGAGTTAAAGTATTTCATATTATTTTTATTTATTTTAATTTGCACCAGGGAAGCCGTTAAATTTGCAAACTACAGGGGTGAGGAGAGTAGAAGGTGCTACAGGTGCTATGACAGAGCCATTCCCTTTAGGGGAGAAGTTGTCTCCCTGGGAGATAACATCGACTACGGTAACTATATCGATGGAAGGGAGATGGAAAACTATCTTTTAAACTCCAGTACCGAGAGCTACCTCTATGTAGGAGACAAAAGGTCTCTTCCCTTTTTAGAGAGGTCCCTCTTCTCCTACTTAAAAACCGAGAAGCTAGAGTGGATCTCCATGGGGGGCAATAACTACCTCAGGCGTGGTGCAGAGTGGATCAGGCTGAAAGATAAAAATATTCCTCCCCTGGCGAGCCTCCAGAAGGGCCAGATCAGACGGTTAAGGGAGCTTGCCTCTACCTCCAGGATTGGAGAACCAGCAAGTCAGAGGGAGATGAGAAGGATCAACAGATCTCTCCTGGAGATGGAGGAGAGAATTGAAAGATTAAAGGAAAATGCTTAACCCTCTGAAAATAATATTTAAGCTAAGGGGAGGCAGGAAGAGGCCTCCCCTTAGCTATCTCCTCCTCCACTTTAAGCTGATCTTCTCTCCTCCATTATATACCTCATCTCCTCTACAAAGCTCACAACATCCTCCTCCTCTATATCAAAGGAGGTCACCCACCTTACCTCTGAACGCACTGAGTCCCAGAGATAGAAGAAGTACTTCTCCTGGAGGTATCCTATTACCTCCCTTGGAAGTATGGCATACACTGTATTGGCTTCCACCTCATTGGTTATCTTAACCCCTGGAATCCCTTCCACACTCTCAGCAAGAAGTCTTGCCATCCTGTTGGACTGCCTTGCGTTTTCAAATCCCAGCTCGTCCTCTAAAAGAGTTTTAAACTGCACAGCCATATAACGCATCTTGGAGTTTAACTGGGTGCACTGCTTTCTTCTGTAGTTGAAGTTATCTGCCAGCCCCCTGTGAAAGAAGACTACCGCTTCTCCAAACATAAGGCCGTTCTTGGTCCCCCCAAAGGTGAGAACATCTACCCCGATATCCCTTGTCATCTCCCTTAGACTGCAACCCAGGCTTTCAGCTGCATTGAATATCCTTGCTCCGTCCATATGGAGGAGAAGTCCCCTTTCCTTTGCAAAGTCCCCTATCTCCCTCAGCTCCTCCAGGGTATACACGCTTCCCGTTTCAGTGGGCTGTGTTATAGATATAACCCTGGGCTGTGAGTGGTGGATACTCCCTGTGGATATCTCCAGATAGTCCTCCACCCTCTCTACCCTCAGCTTTCCTCCGACATCGGAAGCCTTTATTCCAATTGTGGGACAACCTGTAAACTTTGTAGGAGCCCCCACCTCATAGGTATTTATATGCGCCTGCTCAGGGCAGATGATGGTGTGAAAGGACTCGGTCATAGCATCCAGGGCTACAGTATTAGCTCCTGTACCGTTATAGACAAAACCTACGTGAATATTCCCTCCAAATGCCTCTTCAAACTTTTCTATGGCTTCTCTGGTATACTCATCCTCCCCGTAAGCCTTGGCATGTCCGCTATTGCACTCCATAAGTGCTTCCATCACCTTTGGATGTACCCCGCTGTAGTTATCACTTGCAAAACTTTTCTTCATACTCAATCTCCTCCTAAGAATTAAAAATTTTCTGCAAAAATAAAAAAGGGTTATGGCTGCACTGGGCAGCATAACCCCTGAAGTTTAAAATAACCCTAACAATATTAAGAAGGTAGATCGTGTTTCTCTATACAATTATACCTTCCTCTGTCCTTTTACCTGAGAGTTTTGTCCAGCCTAAAAGACTGGTTTTGCTCCTTCGGTGCCAATTTTTGGTCTCTCCAGAGGCTCGTCCAGTAAGGGTCCTCATCTGCACTGCAGAAACCTGAAAGATTCACTTCTTCGGTGGCTTTGTAAGCTCTCTCCCCATACCTTCGTCCGATTTTATTTTCAATGAAAATTATAATGAATCTTTTTATCCCTGTCAACAATCTTTTCGACCAACTCAAACTTCCCTTCCATTTCATCCTTTAAGTTTTTTCCACCAAACCCCTCTAAAACCCTTGATTTATCTAAGATCTTCTGTGATTCTTCTAACTCATTCCACACTGGAGTTTTAATTTCATTGACAATCTTCTCCTGCCATTATATAGTCAACATTGACTATATCTAGATCACCTGTGAATGAAATTGATGAAAAGTTCATTGAAAGGAAGTTTAAATGAAGATAATTACTGTCATCCTCTTTATACTGCTCAATATATTTGTCGTTCCTGTGGGGATTACCTTGGGAGCCTTCTCCATGGACTCTCCCTATAGTACCCCTGCAAACTTTTTTCTGGTATCTCTACTTACTATAGGGATTCCAAACCTGCTACTGCTTCTCATTGTCTATCTTATAAAAAAGGTTATATGCATATGGAGAAAGTAACCCTTCATCCTAACTTTAAGTACAAGAAACTTCACCACTGTCTCCATATTTTTATTATTTCAAAAAAATCCCTCCAATTAAATCTCTTTCCTGAAATTTAATTCCTTATCCAACTGTGCTATAATACCCATAAACACAAGATAAGGAGAGGTAGTCATGAATGAGAATTTTTTTCCTGGTTTTATAGATTTGAGAAATAAGAGGTGTCTGGTAGTGGGGGCCGGCAATATCGCCCACAAGAAGATAACAAAACTTCTAAGCTATGGAGCCAAGGTCAAAGTTGTAACCAGGGAAGTCAAAAGAGAAGAGATTGGAAACTTAGAGGGAGTGGAGCTCTTTATAAGAGATTTTACCGAGAAGGATCTCGAGAATGTTTTTTTAGTTGTTGCAGCTACCGATAATCCGGATTTCAATGAGTGGATCTATAAACTCTGCGAGGAGAGAAATATCCTTATAAACAACATCACCTCTAAGAGCAGCATGAACTTCAGGTTTTCTGCTGTCTATGAGGATGAAAATATCCAGGTTGCTGTATCTGCCAAGGGGTACCCAAAGAAGTCCGTTGTTATAAGAAATAAGATCGCTGAGTTTTTAAGAGGGATGAAGTTTTAAGACTTAAATTCTTTCTGAAAACACAACTAAAAAGGGCAACCCTTGTAGAAAATCTACTTGAGGTCGCCCTATCATAGGTTTTATAAAATATTTTTTAAAGTTTTGAAACTATAAATCTCTTACAGTTTTGAAAATGGAGCATCACTGGGAACCCCTAAAGGCTTTCTAGGTGCCTCTTTTCTCATGTGCCATTCATACCATCCACCATCATATACATGGATATTTTTCCAGTCCATCGCTTTGGCATAAAAATATGTCTCACTTGCTCTCCAGCCAGTACCGCAATGAAAACTAACTTCTTTATCTGAAGTAATCCCCCATTCTTCCCACCTTTTTCTAATGATATTGTAATTAAACATAGTATTGTCTACATTTCTATAGTCCTGCATATGATAAGGATCACTTCCTGCATATCCGAATCTTGAATTTGCAATATCACCTTTTACATTTATGTAAGTATACCCTGTAACTTTCCCTATATATTCCGGCCAGCTTCTTATTGAAGCTATAATTGAAGTTGGAGAATTTACTAGCTCTAATTCTTTATCGAAATCAATTAATACATCTCTATTTACAGGAATTTCAGCTCCAAATTCTGAAACTGGAGTGGGTTTTATATAACCTCTGACAAAAGGATAACTCTCTTTTTCCAATCTTTTAGTCCCACCGTTTAAGATACGAATATCTTCAACCCCGGCATATTTCATTACAGCAGCACATCTGTTTGAAGCCATTAAATTTGGACCGTATAAGATAACCATTGTGTCCTTGGTAATTCCTTTTGATAATAATATTTCTTTTATCTTTTCATCTTTTGGTCTGTTCCACATTTCTTCAGTTTCTAAAAATGAATAATCTATAAAAATAGAATTTCTAATTTTATGGCTCGATGTTTTTTTAGAATTAACTTCTACAATTACGTATTTTCTACCATCATAATTGGAAACTTTTTTTCCATCAATTAGATCGTCAATCCATTGAGGGTAAACATACATTTTATATCCTTTTAATTTTTCAATTGGATATTTTAAATTATTCCACTCCTTCATCCCGTCCTCTAAAATTTGAACGTTATATCCCATCTGTGCTAGAGGAGTTTCTATTTTTTCTCCAAAATTATTATATAAAATTAAAGTTTTATTTTTAGTTATTCCTCTTCTCATTAATTCTTGTTCTAATTTTTTTTTATCCAGCATTGAAAACCATGCTGCAGGAAAATCAACTGCTCCTTTAATATGACCTTCTACTTCTAAATTCACAGGCCAGCCTATATATTCATCAACACTTCTTATATCGACAAACAAATAATTTTCATTTGTCAAATATTGAATGGCTTGTTTTGAAGGTATCTTTCTTGATTCTTTTTCCGCAAATAAATTGGTAAAAGTTAGAATAAAAATTCCCATTAATATAACTATTTTTTTCATCTTTTTCTCCTTAAGTTTTTAATAAATTTTTAATTAGCTGGAAAACTAATCCCAACTATAGTAGTTTCAAAAATGCTAAGTATAAGTTTTGCATAATATAAAGAAATATAAAAGATATTTATAAAATTATCCTTTATTATTTTTGTGATAAGCTTTTTCATTGCTAGCAAATATCTTTATGTTCATAAAAAAAATAATACAAAAGGAGCGTCCTCCATTCTATATTGATTATTTTTTATCTAAAAAAGCCCCTAACTATACAGTGGCATAAATTTTGAATCCCATTAAGATTCCTATAAGTGAAGTTTTAAGTTGTGGATTGAAATGTAAAATAAGATCTAACTTGAAGATAAAAAAGAATGAATAGATATAGTTAAAATTACTATAAGAAAAAGAAGATAAAAATACTCATCTATCTATAATTGGTTTTTTCATGCTATCCATTTGCAGTAGACCCTATAACTTCTCCCGGAAGTTTTAATTGATTGTCAGTTTCACAATAATTTTTTCACTTTGACCTCCAAAATTGTTTTTTATTGAATCATTAAGACTGATTTTACACCATTTGTAAATATATTGTCAATGACAATATATAATAATATTTTTTAGTTTATTAAATTATCTTTTATTTATTGGGCTCTAATACTCTTAACAGGCACAAGTTATTATAAACGTTTATTTTTTATCTAAATTTCACTAGCATTCATATTTTATTATTTTTTAACTTTTTAAAGCTTGAACTATATAATCAGTTACAACAAAAAGACCCAAAGAAATTTTTAGAGGTGAGATATATTGTTGCATTCAATTTGACAATCTAAGAAAAAACTTTCAGAAAAGAGATTCCAATTTTTTCAGTATAACTTTATATAACAAGGGAGCATATTAAAGTTTCTTCCCTTCTAAAAATCTGCAACTATATTTCGAAACTTTCAAGAGGTGATCTCATGGCTAATTTAATCCTTCTAGGAGTAGTATTTCTATTGTTCTATATATTTGAAACAATTCTTCCACAGATGAGTGGCGGAGTCTTTAAAAGAAAGCATGATCTAAGCAACCTGGGACTGGGAGTAATCAACCTTCTTCTCAGTCGTTACTTTGCTCTCATAATTACCCTTACTCTCATGGAAAGGCTCCAGATCAATGGGGCTATTTACTACTTACAGCTCAATGATAAAGCAGCTTTAATCCTTGGGGTCATCGCTTTAGACTCTATAAATTACTGGTGGCACCGTTTCCTTCACAGGGTTCCCCTGTTGATGAGATTTCATACTGTGCACCATACAGATACCCTTCTGGACGTGTCCTCTGCCCTGAGGTTTCACTTTGTAGAGGTTCTGGCAGGTCACCTCTTCAGGATACCCTTCATCCTGATTTTAGGTCTGCCCCTAAGCTCCATCATCCTCTACGATATTATCTTCAATATAAACGTCTACTTTCATCACAGCAATATAAGGATAAACAGAAGGTTGGATATTGCATTATCTAAGTTTATCGTAACCCCCTATATCCACAGAATCCACCACTCTACAAGATGGAGGGAAGCCAACTCAAACTTCTCCTCCTTTCTTCTTCTCTGGGACAGACTCTTTAATACCTTTACTCCCCAGGGAGAGGTATCCACTCCAAAATATGGAATACCTGGATACACAGAGAAGAAGTATCAGACCCTCCTCTATATGATTCGTCAGCCCTTCACAAGATAAGGGAGCTCAATTGAGCTCCCTTATTAGTATCTTCCCCCTCTACTTCCATTTGCCGTAGCCGCATCCCATCATCTCAACTCCAAACTTTTCCTTCATCTCAAGTCTGTATTTCAGCATCTCTTTTTGATTTTCTCCCTGAAGCTTTGCCCTCTCATCTATAAGCTTATTTAGGGTATTTTGATTAGGCTTATCCTTCATCATCTCCCTCTCTATCTTAAGGTTTACCTCTCTGATATCCAGCATAGACCTTCTCATCCTGCCCCTGTACTCATCGTGGAATTTTGTAAATTCTTTTTGCTGTTCCGGTGTCATACTCTCATAGTGGTACCCCATTCCTCCTCCCCTGCCATATCCCGGGTTCTCCTTATTCTGGTAGAGGTGCCCCTGAGCAAAGGCTCCGCTTGCTATTAATACCACTGCTGTTACAGCTAGAATTTTCTTCATAATACATCCTCCTTCATTTTTGATTCTAGACCTCATATAATTTAAGATACTTTCCCAATATGACAAAATTGTGACAAAGCTTTTAAATTTTCTACTATTCCATAAGGATTTCACATCCTTGCCATAAACCTCTACTAAAATAGAGCCTTGAAAGACTATTCCCCTTTCTCAATTAAAGGCCTTCATTCCTTAATTGAGAGAGTCGAACCTATATCAAATAAAGGAGGTAACTGGATGCACCACATGTATTTTGGTGGAGAGATTTTTAGATTGTTTATGGGAATTATTCACCTAGCCCTTCCTATACTAGCAGTTATACTGTTATTTAGCCTCCTCACCGGTAGAAGAAGTCACTCTTACTTTGAGAGCTATAGGATAGATCCAATGGATATTCTCAGAGAACGATATGCCAGAGGGGAGATAAGCAGAAAGGAGTTCATGAGAATGAGAAGCGAACTTCGCCCTTGATCTCCTACCATCAAATAAAAAAGGATCATCCATTGGATGATCCTTTTTTGCCTCCATCTACTTGAAGAAGTTTGACACATATTCATTGGCCGGAGACTCCACTACCTCTATTGGAGATCCTACCTGGGCTATCTCTCCCTTATTGAGGATTACCACCTTGTCCGCTACCATGAGAGCATCCTCCTTATCGTGACTTACAAAAAGAGCTGTGGTATTGGTTGATTTTATTATCTCCTTCAGCTCATCTCTTATCCTGTGACGAAGGTTCGTGTCCAGGTTGGAGAAGGGCTCATCCATAAGTAGAAGTCCAGGCTTAGGAGCCAGAGCCCTTGCCAGCCCAACCCTCTGCTGCTGTCCTCCGCTGAGCTCGTGGGGATATCTCTTCTCATACTCCCCCAGGTCAACAAGATTAAGCATGGTTTTTACTGTCTCCCTCTGTTCCCTCTTGGAAAGCCTGTCTACTCCATACCTTATATTTTCCTCCACTGTAAAGTGGGGAAAGAGGGCGTAGTCCTGAAATACCATTCCCACTCCACGCTTCTCCACCGGTACGAAGGTATTCTCGGATATGAGGGTTCTCCTGTCTAACTCCACCTCTCCCCTGTAGGGAACTTCAAAGCCAGAGAGTACCCTTAACAGTGTAGATTTACCGCTTCCGGATTCTCCCACTACAGCTACTATCTCCCCCTTCTTTATGGAAAGGTTAAAATCCCTTAGGGCATCCTCTTTGCTGTTGCTGTATTTAAAGTTTAAGTTATTTATCTTAATATATCCCATTGCTTACTTCTCCTTTTTTTTAGACATATTGGTAAAGGCATAGACTGCCACTGCACACATCCCCACAAGGAGCAGCGACGGAATAGAGCTCTCCTGTATCATCTCATCGTTGGCGTATTGCTGAATGAATGTGGAAAGCGTCTGAAAGTTGAAGGGTCTCAGTATCAAGGTAAGGGGAAGCTCCTTTACAATCTCTATAAATACAAGGATAAGTGCCCCGCCTATAGATGATTTTATCATAGGAAAATCAACCCTCATAAAGGTCTTGGTCACTCCAAATCCAAATGTTCTTGAGGCTTCATGAAACTTTACTCCCACCTTATCAAAGCCAGACTCTATGCTGTTATAGGGTACAGCAAGGAACCTTACCATATAAGCAAATACCAGTATCACAAAGCTCGATGAAAGCACCAGGGTTTTATCTATTCCTATTAAGCTGTAGATCCCCTGAAACCTCCTGTCTATCCCTATAAACATGGACATTACTCCAATGGCGATTACAGCTCCGGGAATAGAGTATCCCAGGTTAGCTCCCTTGGATAGGAACTTAGAGAGAGACAGTTTATTCAGCCTTACACTGTTGGCTATTACCACAGCCACAGCCACAATTATTATGCTTGCCAGAAGAGTTACACTTAAAGAGTTTCCAAGGACTCCTAAAAGCTCCTCGTAGTCAAAGTAGGCATAAGTAATCCTTGCCCACGCAAGAAGCTGTATCACTGGAATGGCAAAACCTATGGCAAATATCAGGGTACAGACCCCGCTTATGGTTAGTGCCCTTCCCCTGGCCAGGGTTCTTCTCTTTATAGGTTTGACCTTGGTAGATGAGAAGCTGTAGCTTCTTCTTCCCCTGAAAAACTTCTCCAGGTTAAGTATAAGAAATACTATAACTACCAGGATCGACGACAGCTTTATGGAAGCATCCAGGTCTCCCAGAGAGAGCCAGGTCCTGAATATCCCCGTACTGAATGTAGTCACTCCAAAGTGACTTACCAGTCCGTAGGCATTTAATACCTCCATGAGTACAAGACTTACTCCACCCACAAGGGATACCCTGGATAGAGGCAGAATTATCTTAAAGAATGTGGTTATCATAGATTTTCCAAGACTTTGTGATGCCTCTATCATAGTGGATGATTCCTTGGCAAAGAAGGACTTCATTACTATGAATACATATGGATAGAAGAAAAATGTAAATATCGCTATTACTCCCCATATATTCATGATATCAATATTTTTATTATATCCAAGATACTTCCTCAGCAGGTATGCAATACTCCCTGTATAGGAGAACATATCTCCATATATATAGCCCGCTATATATGTGGGAATAGCAAGGGGAAGAATAAGAGCCCATGAGTAGAACCTTCTTAGAGGAAACTCATAAACAGAAACAAACCAGGCGGTACTCACACCGATAACCGAGGTAAATATCCCCACCCCAATACATATTATAAAGGTATTAACTACATACTCTGTAAGTACCGTGTCCATCAGGTGAGAGAATGTTTCATTTACCGGAAGGAATATCCCCCTGGTAACAAGAATCAGTGGTGAAAGTATTCCTATTACTAATATAACTGAAAGAGTAGACCAAGAGTCTAAGTGGACACTTAGACTCCTGACTACTCTATTTTTTAGAGTACTATTCATTTTTTATTTCCATCCTGCCCTGTCGAAGATCTCAACAGCTTCCTTGTTATTTACACCTAACTCATTTAGATCTAGAGAATCGATCTTAAACCCTCCCCATGCCTTAACAATTTCCGAAGGCTCTACAGAAGTGTTTACTGGGTACTCGAAGTTCATCTCAGCAAATACCTTCTGTCCCTCAGCACCTGTCATATACTCAAGGAACTTAATTGCATTTTCCTTGTTCTTAGCGTACTTAGTAACTCCCGCTCCACTTGCATTTATGTGGTTTCCTCTGTCTTCCTGGTTAAGAAACTTAATCTTAAGAGCCTTAGCTACCTCTACCTCAGCAGGGTCCTTAGATGTCATCATTCTTCCCATGTAGTATGAGTTCATGATTGCCACTTCACCAATACCAGCTGCTACTGCCTTAGCCTGGTCTCTGTCATTCCCCTTAGGTGTTCTTGCCATATTCTCAACTACACCCTCAGCCCACTGAGCTGCCTTCTCGCTTCCGTCGTTAGCAATGATAGATGCCAGTAACGACTGGTTGTAAAGGTTAGATGAAGATCTTACAACTACCTTACCATTCCACTCAGGCTTAGCCAGGTCCTCTACTCTCTTAAGGTCAGATACATCTGTTCTCTTTGGATCATAAGCTATGATTCTTGCTCTGTAAGTAAGTCCATACCAGAAGTTGTCCGCATCCTTTAATTCCTTTCTTACATTGGCATCCAGCTTATCTGTTTCCACTGCCTGTAGAAGTCCAGCCTTCTTAGCTCTGAAAAGTCTTCCTGCATCAGCTGTGATAAATAGGTCTGCATTTGTATCCTTCCCCTCTAACTCCAGCTTCTTAATTAACTCGTCACCTGTTGCCTTTACTACATTAACCTTTATCCCTGTTTCCTTCTCAAAGTTCTTAATAAGTACCTTATCTGCATCGTAGTGTCTCTCAGTATATAGATTCACTACCTCTTTTTTTGCAAAACTCACTGCTGAGATAATTGCAAGCATAAATACTAAAGCTATCCTTCTCATTCTCTCTCCTCCAAATTGTTTCTTTTTTATTTAGTTTGATTGTAAAAATATAATAAACCATCTGACTTGATGTTGTCAACAAAAATATTTTAATATGCAAAGTATTTTTATTGATAACCTATTGCTATACCATTAACTTTTTCATCTTTTATTTCAAAATATTAAGGAGATTTACCTTTAAACTCTTGAAATTCCGTGCAGAAGAGATTTAAAACTATAATCTTCTAAAGATGTTCAAAATAATCTTCTACTCTGCTATCTCATTAAAATTATCTGTGTAATTTTAAAGGCCCTATCCACAAGACTCTGTCCATAATAAATAGTTTTTTCACCCCCCCTCCCTAAAGGGTGAAGAAGGACCTTACACAAATTTGTATTTTGGAACTTTTGATGTTCCATACCGTCAAAGTAATAAGAGGCTTAGGTTCACAACTGGAACCTAAGCCTCTCTCCTAATACTATAAAGTTATACTACTTCAACCTCGAACACCTTTGAGAACTTTTCCTTGAAGGTCTCCACTAACCTCTCCCTGGAGACATCTACTCCCTCGGTAACTATGGAGCTCACTCCCAGCTCCCCTATTCCACAAGGGTTTATCCCCTTAAAGTAGTCCAGGTCTACCCTATGGTTTATGGCAATCCCGTGAAGGGTCCTCCACCTTTTTACCTCTATGCCAATGGCACATATCTTTCCACTGCCACTGAATATTCCTACAATGTCATCCCTCTTGTAGGCCTCTACCCCTATCTCCTTAAGGGTGTCGATGACTACATTTTCAAGGGACTCTATATACCACTTGATGCTCTTCTTAAAGTGGCTCAGGTTCAGCAGGGGATAGATTACCACCTGTCCGGGACCGTGGAAGGTTACCCTTCCTCCCCTTCTTACCTCTACTACCTCTATCCCCATGGCCTCTCTTTCAGAGGGGGGGATAAATATCTCCCCCTTCTCTCCTCTTATTCCCTTGGTTATAGTAGGATTGGGTTCAGTGATTATTATCCTCCCTGGAAGCTCAGGGTTATCCTTCAGCTTTTCATGGTACTCCAGTTGCATATTGTAGGAGGTCATGTAGGACACCCTGCCGGTATCCACAACCTCTACCTTTTTCATAGATTTTCTTCCCTGTAGAGAGGATTTCTTCTGGCCATCTCCACTACCTGAGCCTCGTAGGGTTTCCCGTCTCTTCCCTCGATGACATCGGCTATTATTCCTCCAAGAACTGCCATATCGGCTTCCCTCATCCCTCTGGTAGTCACTGCCGGTGTCCCTATCCTTATACCGCTTGTTACAAAGGGGCTCTCTGGGTCGTTGGGAACTGCATTTTTATTTACCGTAATTCCAGCTTCCATAAGGATTCTCTCCGCTTCCCTGCCGGTTATCCCCTTATTTTGAAGATCTACCAGGAGAAGGTGGTTGTCCGTTCCTCCGGAAACCAGCTTGAATTCTCTCTCACTGAGAGCTTCTCCCAGGGCTTTGGCATTGGCCACAACCTGCTTCTGATATGACCTGAACTCCTCCCCCATGGCCTCCTTAAATGACACTGCCTTAGCTGCAATTACATGCATGAGGGGGCCTCCCTGGATTCCCGGGAAAACAGTTTTGTTTACTGACTTCATTATCTCCTGGCTGTTGGTGAGGATTATTCCCCCCCTGGGTCCCCTGAGGGTCTTGTGGGTTGTAGATGTCACCACGTGGGCATGGTCCACTGGATTTTCATGGATTCCCGCAGCAACAAGCCCCGCAATATGAGCCATATCCACCATGAGATATGCTCCCACCTCGTCTGCTATCTCTCTGAACCTTTTAAAGGAGATCTCCCTAGGGTAGGCACTTGCTCCCGCCACTATCATCTTGGGCTTCTCCCTATGGACCGCCTCTCTGAGCATCTCGTAATCTATCCTCTCATCCTCTCCCAGACCATAACTGGAAAACTCATAGAGTCCCCCTGAAAAGTTTACCCTGTGACCGTGGGTAAGGTGTCCCCCCTGGTCCAGAGCCATTCCCATCACCTTGTCTCCTGGAGAGAGGAGGGACATATATACTGCCATATTGGCCTGGGATCCCGAGTGAGGCTGAACATTGGCATACTCTGCACCATAGATGGATTTCAGCCTGGCTATAGACAGCTTCTCAACCACATCTACGTACTCACACCCCCCGTAGTATCTCTTATCGGGATATCCCTCTGCATACTTATTTGTCATTACACAGCCAGCCGCCTGCATCACTGCCTTGGACACAAAGTTTTCAGAAGCAATAAGCTCTATCCCCTCCTCCTGCCTTCTCTCCTCCAGCTCTATCTGCTCAAATACCTCTGGATCTACACTTAAAAGTTCTCTCATTCCCGCTCCCTCCTAAAAACCTTCAATATGCCTGTATCTCATTATCATAGTGGCCTTCTCATTCCTCTCCTTTACATCCCCCTTTACTATCTCCACTCTCACCTTTTTATCTATGAGTATCTCGGTCCCGTTTATGCTGCTTATATAACTCCCCACTTCCTTTGCCTCATCCTGAGACAACTGCACCTTCAGGGCATAGGCTATCCCCAGTGCTTTCTCCCTGTCTCATGTGTCACACATCTTGGCGTCTCTGGCTTCCAGGGACTCTATGATACTTCTATTTACAGCCTCATCTGCCTCTCTCCCAGCTAAAAAACTCATACTCTCCTCCTTCTATCTGTGGTACCTTATCTTTACATCTCTGGCAGCCTTTGCCTCATCCACCCTTCTTATTATGGTAGTATGCGGTGCTGCAACCACTGTCTCAGGACTGCTCTCCATCTCATTTTTTATATCTATCATGGCATCCACAAAGGCATCCATTGTCTCCTTACTCTCTGTTTCTGTAGGCTCTATCATCATAGCCCCATCCACTATCAGCGGAAAGTAGATTGTAGGGGGGTGATACCCGTGGTCCAGCAGCCTCTTTGCTATATCCAGAGTCGTCACCTTCTCATGGGCAGGCTGCCCCAGGACAAACTCGTGCTTACACACCCTGTCCACTGCCACCGGGTAGTGCTCCCTGAGTCTTGCCATCATATAGTTTGCATTGAGTACCGCTGTTTCACTTGCTCTCTCCAGCCCTTCGCTTCCCAGGGTCTTCAGATAAGTATAGGCTCTCAGAAGAACTCCGTAGTTTCCGTAGAAGGACCTTACCTTTCCTATGGTATTCGGTCTGTTGTAGTCCAGAATATAGTTATCTCCCTTCTTTCCCACCACTGGTACAGGCACAAAGTCCATGAGCTTAGCCTTTATACCCACAGGTCCGCTTCCGGGACCCCCTCCTCCGTGAGGGGTTGAAAAGGTCTTATGAAGGTTGTAGTGCATCACATCAAACCCCATCTCCCCGGGTTTTGCCTTCCCCATGATAGCATTCATATTGGCTCCGTCGTAGTAAAGGAGTCCCCCCGCCTCGTGTACAAGCTCTGCTATTACCGAGATATTTGGTTCAAAGATCCCCAGGGTACTGGGGTTTGTAAGCATAAACCCCGCAAGATTTTCATCCAGGTGTTTCTTCAGTTCCTCCAGGTCCACATCTCCCTCTGGAGTGGATTTTATCTCCACTATATCAAATCCCACAACCTGGGCACTTGAAGGATTGGTACCGTGGGCTGAATCTGCCACAATTATATTCTTTCTTTTGTGGTCTCCCCTCTTTTCATGGTATGCCTTGATCATCATAAGACCTGTAAGTTCCCCGTGGGCTCCTGCTGCAGGCTGAAGGGAGACATGGTCCATTCCCGATACCTCTGCCAGCTTCTCACTGAGTTCATACATCATCTCCAGAGACCCCTGGACCATATGCTCCTCCTGGTAGGGGTGAAGGGAGGTCATCTGCAGGTTCTCTGCCACCCTCTCATTTATCTTGGGGTTGTACTTCATGGTGCATGATCCCAGAGGATAGAAGCCTGCATCCAGCCCATAGTTTTTATTGGAAAGCTTTGTATAGTGTCTTACCACCTCATTTTCACTTACCTCTGGAAGTTTAACCTCCTCTTCCTTGAGATACTCTTCAGGGATCAGTCCCTCTGCTCTATCTACATCCAGTTCCGGAAGGCTGTATCCCACCCTTCCCTCCCTGGAGAGGTCAAATATCAGATTATTATATTCCTTCATCTACATCTCCTCCATACACTCTACCAGCTTATCTATCTCATCCCTGGACCTCTTTTCAGTAACACATAGAAGGATTCCCTTGGAAAGCTCATCATAATCCCTTCCCACAGGATATCCCCCGAGGATTCCTCTCTCCTCCAGTTGTCTGTTTATATCCCCGGGATTCCCCTTAGATTCCACCAGAAACTCCCTGAAGAAGGGTTTGTCATACTTTAGCCTGTACCTTCCTCCCTCTGTAAGCTTTTTCATAGTATAGTGGGCTTTCTGAAGACACTGGCTGGCTACCTCCTCCAATCCCTTTTTACCCAGAAGGCTCATGTGTACAGTAGCTGCCAGAGCATTGAGACCGTGGTTTGAACATATATTGGAAGTGGCCTTATACCTCCTGATATGCTGCTCCCTGGCCTGAAGGGTAAGTACATAGCTCACCCTTCCCTCAGTGTCTATGCTTTCCCCCACTATCCTTCCTGGCATCTTTCTTATAAGTTTTTTATTTACAGCCATAAATCCCAGGTAGGGTCCACCGAAGAGTATCCCGTTCCCAAGGGACTGGGCATCTCCCACAACAATATCTGCCCCCAGACTCCCTGGACTCTTTAATACTCCCATGGAGAGAAGGTCTGTATTTACAATAAACTTCACCTTCTTATCCTCTATGGCACCCCTTATCCCACTGAGGTCCTCTATTATCCCGAAGAAGTTTGGACTCTGCACCACTACCCCTGCTGTATCCTTGTCCACCTTGCTTCTGAGGTCCTCTATGGATACAGTTCCCTCATCCATTGCTACCTCCACAAGCTCAATATCCCTGAATCTGCAGTAAGTCTCCATGACACTTCTAACCTCTGGACCAGTTCCCCTGGACACCAGGACCTTCCTTCTCTTGGTGTCTGTCACAGCCATAATTGCTGCCTCTGCTGTAGAGGTTGCTCCGTCATACATGGAAGCATTGCTGGCCTCCATCCCGGCCAAATCTGCAATCATAGTCTGGAACTCAAATATCGCCTGAAGGGTTCCCTGGCTTATCTCTGGCTGGTAGGGGGTGTAGGAGGTATAAAACTCTGATCTTCCCACTATCTCCTTTACAGCTGAGGGAATATAGTGGTCATAGGCCCCTGCTCCCCTGAAACATACAAGACCTGAAAGGGACTTATTTCTCCTGCCCAGCTCATCCATCCTCCTGTGGATCTCTATCTCACTCATGGCTTCCCACTTTTCCAGCTTAGACCTCTCTCTTATCTCTGCAGGTATATCTTCAAAGAGTGCATCTACACTGTCTACCCCTATCTCCTCCAGGAGCTCCCTCCTGTCCTCATCAGTTGACGGAATATATCTCATATCTACTCCTCCTCGCAGTGCTTTGCATAGTCCTCGGCACTTAGCAGTCCCTCTAGTTCGGAATGGTCGGTCAGCTCCACCTTGAGGATCCATGCCTCATAGGGCTTTTCATTGAGGGCCTGTGGTTCATCCTCTAAAAGCTCATCATTTATTCCGATTATTTTCCCAGAAACAGGCATATAGGAGTCCGCTGCTGCCTTAACAGACTCTATCACTCCGAAAGCCTCTCCCGTTCCAAACTCATCTCCCTCCTCTGGAAACTCTACATAAACAACCTCCCCCAGAGACTGCTGGGCATAGTCGGTAATCCCGATATAAGCTATATCTCCCTCTACCTTAATCCACTCATGATCCTTTGAATAATATAGTCCCTCTACTACTGCCATCTCTATTCCTCCTATTTTCTATTTTTTATAATTTTTATCTAAGAATTTTTTACTGATTATCTCTCCCTTGACTATCCTCTTCCTCACCTGGACATCTATCTCCGCCCCCAGCTTGGAGTGTTCCTTATCGATAAGGGCCAGTCCTATACACTGGCTTCTTCCTGGAATCTGGTATCCTGTGGTGATATGACCTATTTCTTTATCCCCGGCCAGAACCTTGTATCCGCTTCTTCCTATCCCCTTGCCATTTAACTTGAATCCCGCTATCCTTCTCTTTACTCCAGAGGCCTTCTGCTCAGCCAGAACCTCCCTTCCGATAAACTCTCCCTTATCCAGCTTTACAAAGAATCCAAATCCTGCTTCAAGAGGGGTTATATCGTCTCCCAGCTCATTTCCATAGAGGGGAAGCCCCGCTTCAAATCTAAGGGTATCCCTGGCTCCAAGTCCCGCAGGAAGGATCTCATCTCCCCCTGTCTCTAGGATACTCTCCCAGATCTTCTCCGATGAAGCATTTTCCGTATATATCTCAAACCCGTCCTCACCGGTATATCCCGTTCTGGACACCAGACACCTCTCCCCTGCAATGAATACATCCTCCTGAAATCTGAAGAACTCTATCTCATCCAGAGAAACTTCTGTGAGCTTTTGCAGGATCTCCTGAGCCTTGGGACCCTGTATTGCTATCTGGGAGATTCTGGAGGAGATATCCTCTATCTCCACACTAAAGCCCGCTGATTTCTCCTCTATCCATCTGAGATCCTTATCTATATTGGCGGCGTTTATCACAAGGAGAACCCTCTCATCTGTATACTTGTACACCAGAAGGTCATCTACCACTCCTCCTCTCTCATTGCACATAAAGGTGTACATCACCTGATTTTCCTCCAGGACCTTTGCATCATTTGTTACAAGGTAATCCACCACCTTCAGGGCATCCTTCCCTG
This sequence comes from uncultured Fusobacteriaceae bacterium, assembly GCA_964430145.1. Taxonomy (GTDB): domain Bacteria; phylum Fusobacteriota; class Fusobacteriia; order Fusobacteriales; family Fusobacteriaceae; genus Propionigenium. The sequence goes on from CAYSGC010000015.1 coordinate 17,903, forward strand.
TAACCATAACCTCACCCATGTGGGACACATCAAATAGACCGGCACTCTCCCTTACAGAGATGTGCTCAGTGGTAAGCCCCGAATACTCCACTGGAAGCTCCCAGCTAAAGAAATCAACCATCTTTCCCCCGCACTTTTTGTGTGCCTCATTTAAAGAAGTCTTCTTCAGTTCCATTCCTTCCTCCTTATCTATATTAATATCTTCTATCTTCCGCCCTCATATAGTTCCCAGGCTTTATATGAGCTCCTCACCAGGGGATCAGACGCAACCCCCTCAAAGCCAAGCTCCAGAGCCTTCTCCCTATACCAGTTAAAATCCTCCGGTGTCACATACTCCCTTACTGGAAGGTGTTCCTTGGAGGGAGCCAGATACTGTCCCAGAGTAAGAAAATCACACCCATTCCTCCTGAGATCCCTAAATACCTCTACAACTTCCTCCCTGGTCTCTCCAAGACCCAGCATAATCCCCGACTTGGTCTTAACCCTTCCATCTATCTCCTTAGCCCTTCTTATGAGCTCCAGGCTTCTCTCATAGTCTGCCTCTGGCCTCACCTCTTCATAGAGCCTAGGCACAGTTTCGATATTGTGGTTCAGAGTTTCTGGTAGCGGTTCCAAAACGTCCACTAAAGAATTCAGAGATCCCTGAAAGTCGGGTATGAGGACCTCCACTGCCACATCCCTGTTTATCTTTTTTATCTCCTCTATTGTTCTTCTGAACTGAGATGCTCCCCCGTCTGAAAGATCATCCCTTGTTACAGATGTTACCACCACATAACGAAGTCCCATCTCCTTTACAGCCCTGGCAACCCTTTCCGGTTCCCTCTCATCTACACACTGGGGTTCTGCGCTACTTACATTACAGAATCTGCATCCCCTTGTGCAGTTTCTTCCAAGGATCATAAAGGTGGCTGTTCCCTTGGAGTAGCACTCTGCTCTGTTTGGACAGTTGGCCTCCCTGCATACGGTATTGAGGCTCAGGTCATCCATGAGCTTCTCAACCCTCTTGTTTCCCCCAGTGTTGGGAATTTTTATCCTCAGCCACTGGGGCTTTCTGAGGACCTTTTCATTCTTCGCCTCTAAGCTTTTCATTCTTCCCTCCAAAGTTGTCTGAATTTTTAATTATGTATACCCTCCTCTAAGTTTTTTTGTAAATAATCATTATCTTTTTCACTTTAAATTCTTTGTGATTTATTTATATTTTTCTCTACCCCTTTAATCTATATAGTTAATTTAGTGTACATCTGTACTATTTATTAGAAAAAATTCATAAAGTACTTTTATTTCACACATCCATACCAAAATTTCTGTATCACTACTCCCTAAACTTGTCTGCTGCGGGAGTGGGAATCCTTCCATCACTTTTATATGATATTTTCGATTCTTTCATATAAATTTTATATCTGTCTTGCCTTTTAAGAGAGTTTTAACTTAAAATTTATCTAGATGTTATAAAATTGTGTTTGTATTAAATTTTATGCGAAGGGGAGAAAAGAAAGTGGATAAAAATATCAAGATATTTTCAGGTACTTCAGGATGTCGTTTAGCCGATAAGGTAGCAAAGAAGTTAAATCTGCCTTTAGGTAAATCAAAAATTCTCAAATTTCAGGATGGTGAATACTATACTAAGATCGATGAGAATATCAGAGGGGCTGATGTCTTTGTAGTCCAGTCTACCTCTCCTCCGGTAAATCAGAACCTTATGGGACTTCTTATATTTATAGATGCACTGAAGAGGGCTTCTGCAAAAACTATCAATGTTATCATTCCATACTACGGATATGCCAGACAGGACAGAAAGGCCAGTCCCAGGGAGCCAATCACCTCAAAGTTAACAGCTAATCTCCTGGCTACTGCAGGAGCCACAAGGATAATCACAATGGATCTCCATGCCAATCAGATACAGGGATTTTTTGATATCCCGGTGGATCACTTAGAGGGCCTTCCCCTTATTGCCAACAGCTTTATCGACCACAATCTCTCTGGGGAAAAGATGGTCGTTGTGGCTCCAAACCCAAGCGGAGTTAAGAAGGCCAGAAAGCTGGCTGAGTGGCTGGACTGTAAGATGGCCATCATAGACAGGAGACAGGAGGAGGGATCCCCTGAGACCCTTGACCTTATCGGCGATGTTGAGAACAAAAAGGTCATCCTTATAGACGGAATAATAGATACAGGTGATACTGTAGTCAGAGGGGCTGAAGCAGTTATGGAAAGAGGAGCTACCGAGGTATATGCTGCTTGTACCCACGGGGTCTTCAGCGGAGATGCAACCAAAAGGATAGATGATTCTCCTCTAAAAAGGGTCTTTATCACAGATTCCATCTATTTAACTGAGGAGAAGAGATCTGAAAAGATCGAAATCCTCTCTGCAGATACACTATTTGCTGAAACCCTTAAGAGAATTATAAATAACCAGTCTCTCATGAGTCTGCTGGAAAAATAAAAGGAAGCCCTTCTGGGCTTCCTTCTTCATTTACCTCTACTGCTTCTCCTCTATAATTACAATTCCCCCGTCTATTATAAAGGTCTTGGCATCACTTGTGGTAATCTTGGTCCTCTCACCATTCCCATCAACAAGGATCCTTCCCTCCCACTGCCTTATAACTCCTCCGTTATAGTCGTATACAGTGACCACCCTGTTAAGACCTACCGTTTCAGCTTTAAAGTTTTTAAAGTTTCTCTTCCACCTCATATTTCCGAATATTCCAAATATAAAAACTATTGCAATAATTAGTATAAGACCTGCTCTCTTCACACTCTTCCTCCATCTGGATTTTTAATGTATTATATCACCTTAGGTACAGACTTGTAAAACAACACTCAAAAGCAGTCCTGTTTAAATATTCATGTAAGCTCAGGTAAAAGGATAAAGTTTAAGGTCTGCTGTCCTCCCTTGAGTTCATAGTGTTAATTTAACCTTCTGCCCTCCTTATACCTCCCCTGGCTCATGAGCCTTCCGTCCTCATAGTAGATAGAGGACTGACCGTCTAGCCTTCCCGACTTGTATTCCGATCTTCCCTGTACCTGTCCATTTTTATAGTAGGAGATCACCTCTCCCTCCAGCTTGCCCTCATTGAGGTTTTTAATTCCCTGTATCTGACCGTCCTCGTAGTAGGAGATAAATTCTCCGTGGGGTCTTCCACCCTTGTAGTTGCTCTCACTCTTTACTCCGCCGCTTAGATAGTAAGTGGTTATCTTTCCCTCTAGCTCATCCTCAATATAGTTTTTTCTGGACTTCAGACCTCCTCCCTCATAGTAGCTCACTACCTCTCCGTTGAGTTTTCCGTCTCTGTAGTAGGATCTTCCCCTTACCTGCCCACTGTCATAGTAGTTTATCCACTGGCCGTCCAGCTGTCCCTCAATATAGTTTTTCTCCTCTCTTACCCTGCCGTCCCTATAGTAGTAGATAGCCCTTCCCTCTAGTTTACCCTCTCTGTAATTTTCTATTGCCTCTACCTGACCGTCATCATAGTAGCTTGTCCACTCCCCCTCCAACTTGTCACCTCTGTAGTCTCCTATTGTCCTTATCTGTCCATTTTCGTAGTAGGAGGCGGATTCTCCCTGGCGCTCTCCCTCTATGTAGTTTATCTCTGCCTTAATCTGGCCATCAGCGTAGTAGGTAATAAGGAGCACCCTCTTTCTCTCTCCCTCTATATGGATAAGCTCATTTTTTTCCCTCTTCTCCTGGGGAACTACTTTCTCTTCCCTTATGGGAGCTGTCCTGCTCTCCTCCCTTACTTCAGAGGATGACTCCCTCTGTGTAGTGCAGCTTATCAGAAGTAAGAATATAACTAAACCAAATAAGAAAAACAATATCCTCTTCATCGTTAAACCTCCCGGTGAAATCACCCATTACTAATTTTATACTAAGGGATATATCCCTTCTCCTCTACCACTTAATCCAGGGAGTGTCTCCTGCTTTCGTTCATATCTTCCCTGGGGCAAAGTTTCATTTCATCGATCTTTGAAAACAGCCATATCATATTTTAATCTCTTTTCCCTCTCCCTCACCTTTAGAGGTCCATGGAATACTTCACAAAACCTACATAAAGTACCTTCAAGGTCAGGGAGGTGGGGTGAATATAGATAATATAGTAATCATAAAAATATTAATAACAAGGTTTTCATTCACTTCCTGAGATGAAGATAATATTTGGCAGGACAACTCTATTCCATAAAAAAATCAGCCACCCTCAGGTGGCCGATTCAGCTGTTTTATAGATACACTCCCGACAGAAGTAGTCCCGATGTAAATACAAATAGGATTCCCAGAAGGGGCATAACAAACTTAAACCACTTATCCAGTGTTACATCCACCATCATAAGGGATGCAAGGATAAGTCCCGTTGGAGTAATAAATGCCATCATCCCCATACCGTACTGGTATGCACTTACTACAACCTCACGAGGTACACCTATTACATCTGCAAGAGGTGCCATAACCGGCATAGACAATACTGCAAGTCCAGATGATGAAGGTACAAAGAAGGATAGTCCCGCAAAAAGAACCATCATTACATTTATAAATATTCCCTTTCCCATTCCATTTACTATATTGGAAGCATAGTACAGCATAGTGTCACTGATTAGTCCGTGGTCCATAATCATAGTTACTCCCCTTGCTATTCCCACAATTAGAGCCACTCCAAGAAGGTCCCTTGCCCCGTTTATAAACTCGGAAACAAAGGCTCTCTCATCTATTTTCTCAATTACAGCTACAACTATGGAAGCTACGAAGAAGAGGGTAGTCATCTCAAGGAACCACCATCCAAGCTTGGATACTCCGTAGATCATAACTATAAATGAAAGAGCAAAGATAGCCAGTACAAGCTTGGTTCTCATATCATACTCTCTTGTCTCCTTGTCTGCAGTAGCGTGAAGGAACTTCTTCTCTATAGCTTCCTTCTGGGCAAAGATAAGGGATTTGCTCGGGTCCCTCTTAACCTTTTCCGCATACTTGATAATATAGAGGATGCAGATACCTGTTCCCACAACAAGCATGATACCTCTTCCTACTATTCCAGAGGTCCAGTTGATTCCTGCAGCATTGGAAGCCATAATTGTTGCAAATGGATTTACTGTGGAAGCCATAGTTCCTATGGAGGATCCCACGTAGATGGATGCAACTGCTACCATGGCATCATATCCCACTGCCAGGAATACCGGTACAAGGATCGGGTAGAAGGCTATTGTCTCCTCAGCCAGTCCAAAGGAGGTACCTCCAAGAGCTATAAGGGATGTAATTATTATAATAAGCCACTTTTCCTTTCCGTCCAGGGTCTTTGCCAGGTGGGCGATTCCCGAGTCAAAGGCCCCTGTATGGTTTACTACACCTATGAATCCACCTATGATAAGGATGAAGATGATAATATCTACCCCTTCATACATTCCGTTTATAGG
>CAYSGC010000016.1:0-10044 GCA_964430145.1 uncultured Fusobacteriaceae bacterium
GTGAGGGCATTTATAAGGGTGGACTTTCCCATATTTCTCTTACCAAATATTCCTATATGAAGCCTGTTTGCACTAGGCGTCTTGTTTAAACTAGACATAAACTCCCCCTTAAAGATCTTAATAACATTTTAAATAATCTACATCAATTATAATATGTAAGGGGGGAGTTGTGCAATTTATAAATGAGGATGACTATATTATAAGTTAGGATTTTGATAGTTTTGTGATAGAAGCTGTGAAAGGTGGTTCACAAAATGGACATTCTACCTTATAATTAAATTAAATTTATAGAATGATTGATGGAGGTAACAATGGAAATAAAGATGTTTTACCTGGGACAGATGATGTCATGTGCATACCTGGTATGGGGAGAGGATAAGAAGGCTGTACTTTTTGACTGCGGAGGGGAAAACCTTGAGGGGGTAATAGCCTTTATTGAAACCCATGACCTAAACTTAGAGAAGGTAATCCTAACTCACGGACACTACGACCATATAGCGGGAATAAATAAGATCCTTGAATATAAGAGCGATATAGAGATATACATAGGGGAGGAGGAGAAGGATTTCCTTATAAATGCGGACCTTAGCCTTTCAACTATGCTCAATGGTACTGCCTTTAAGTTTAAGGGAGAAGCTGTTACAGTTAAAGAGGGAGATATGATAGGGGAGTTTAAGGTAATCGACACTCCAGGGCATACAAGGGGATCTAAGTGCTTCTACCACGAGGGGGAGAAGGTGATCTTTTCAGGAGATACAATGTTTAGGGGTAGCTATGGAAGGTTTGACCTGCCAACAGGTAACTCCAAGGTACTCTTTGAAAGTCTGAAAAAGCTATGTGAGTATCCTGAGGAAACAAGGGTATACAGCGGACACACAGAGGTTACTACAATAGGTGCCGAGAAGAGATTTCTTACTGCCAATGGTCTTATCTAAGTCTCTGAGTATTTGACAGAATTGGGGAATAAGTAGTATAGTATAGGTGGTAGAAAGAAAAAATAGAGGGTGAAATATGAAGATAGATAGGGCAGTAATGTTGTTTAAAATGATGAGTAATCCAATAAGATTAAAGATATTGAAGCACCTTTCAGATGGGGGAGAGCTGTGTGTGAGTAGTTTAGAGGAGGCTGTGGGATCGTCTCAGTCTAGTACTAGTCAGCACCTGGCACATCTTAGAAACTCTGGGGTACTAAGCTGCGAGAAGAAGGGGAAGAATGTCTGCTACAATATAGCTGATCAGGATATACTTAACTTAATAAATGAATTTGAATTTGAAGATTAATTATACAAAAAGACTGTTGACTCTCTGGGAAGGCAGTCTATTTTATTTCTAATTGTTGGTATAAAAGGGAGTCCTCTAGGGGACTTAAGACATTAAAACACAGAGTGGAGGAACTAGATTATGAAAAGAGTATATGACATGGTCATAGTAGGGGGAGGACCTGCAGGGCTTACTGCTGCCATCTATGCAGGAAGAGCCAAGCTGGATGTTCTTGTGATAGAGAAGAGGGAGATCGGAAGCCTGCTAATAGCCCACAGCATAGATAACTATCCGGGATTTCCAGAGGGTATCTCCGGAAGGGAGCTTTATGAGCTGAAGAAGCAGCAGGCTCTTAAATATGGTGTAGAGATAGTGGAGGGAACCTTCCTGGAGCTGGATATCTTTTCAGATCCCAAGGTGGTAAAGACCGATGTGGAGAACTACCATACCCATACAGTTATTCTGGCAAGCGGTTGGCCTAAGAACAACGAGAAGAAGATAGAGGGAGAAGCTGAGTTCGTAGGAAGGGGTGTATCCTACTGTGCTACCTGCGACGGAGCATTCACAAGAAACCTTACTGTGGGACTCTTTGGACAGGGGGATGAGGTAGCAGAGGAAGCTCTATTCCTGACTCGTTACTCCAAGGAGATACTGGTATTTGCTCCAGAGGGAGACCTCAAGTGCCATGAGGAGCTCAAGGATGCTCTGGCTAAGCATGATAATGTAAGGATAATAGCCAACAGTAAGCTGAAGAAGATAGAGGGAAGCGACTATGTGGAAAGGGTTACTGTGAAGGAAAACGGAAGCGAAAGAGTATATGACCTTGACTACACCTTCCTCTACCTAGGAACCAAGAGTTCAGAGGAGCTCTATGCAGGAGTAGCTAATCTGGATTCCAATGGATACCTTATAACCGGTGAGGATATGAGGACCCAGGTAGAGGGAATCTATGCAGCGGGGGATATCAGATCCAAGCTTGTAAGACAGGTGACCACTGCAGTGGCAGACGGTACTGTAGCTTCTATGGAGGCTACCAAGTATATCCTTAAAAAGAAGAAGAAAGGTAAATAGAAAGCCAATAAAAAGAAGAGTCCCGGAGGCTCTTCTTTTTATTATTAAGGAAAATATAGAATTTATAAAAATTTACGTTAAGTAATAAATCTTCCAACTGGATTATTAGAAGGCAACGTCACGTTGCTTTTTAATTATATTCAATCTTGTCTCTCAACTTGTCGATAGCTCTTATCTGTATCTGTCTGATTCTTTCCCTTGTGAGGTTTAGGTTGTTCCCTATCTCTTCCAATGTAAGGATGTTTTTATTGAAGAGTCCAAATCTGTGTATTATGACACTTCTCTCATTGGGATTGAGGGACTTCAGGGATTCGATGAGGTTTTCATTTACACTCTTCTTTATGATGCTTTCCTCAAATACCTCCTCACTGGGAATGATGCTGTGAAGGTCTGAATTTTCTCCATAGCTTTCCTCTAAGGAGTTGAGGTTCTGCTCAAAGATATTCAGGTACTTTTCTACATCCTTCACCTTAAATTCTAGTTTTTCAGCAATTATTTCAAGAGTAGGAAGGATATTGTTTGCTGTTTTATATTCCTGTACAAACTTATTGATCTTAGAGATATTGTCATAGACATAGGTTGGATACCTTATAACCCCACGATTGGAGGAGATATATCTCAAGATACTCTGCTTAATCCAAAAAGTGGCATAGGTGGAAAACCTTCTCCCCATGGTGGGATCAAATTTACCGACTGCTTTGATAAGGCCTATGTTTCCCTCCTGAATCAGGTCTAAAACAGGTATGCCTACATTTATATACTTTTTGGCGATACTTACAACAAGCCTCAGATTAGAGATAACCAGTCTGTCCTTGGCTTCTTCATCGCCGCTTTGTGCTCTTATTGCTATATCGATCTCTTCCTCCTTAGAGAGAAGAGGATAATAGCTGATTTCCTTTAAATATTCAGATATATTCATAAGATTAAAACAGCCTGCCCGGCTCCTCCTTCCACTCAGCATTTATTCCTACAGTAATATACTATTCCCCTTGGAAAATCCTTTTTTATAGAATTTTTTTTTGAATTGTGTTAAACTTTAAATTGAGAGGTGAATATACTTGAGAGTGATTGGAATTGACCCAGGGACAGCAATAGTGGGTTATGGAATTATAGATTTTAAAGATAATAGATACGAGGTAGTGGACTATGGATGTATATATACCCATAAGGATCTGCCAATGCCCAAAAGGCTCCTGAAGATAAGCGAGGACATGAGCAGCCTCCTTGAAAAATACAAGCCAGACCACATGGCTGTAGAGGAGCTTTTTTATTTTAAAAATAATAAGACAGTAATAAGTGTAGGCCAGGCAAGGGGAGTGATTATTTTAGAGGGAGTAAAGAAGGATATTCCCCTAGCTGACTATACCCCACTTCAGGTTAAGATGGGTATTACAGGGTATGGAAAGGCTGAAAAGAAACAGGTACAGCTCATGGTGCAGAAGGTGCTTAAGCTGAAGGAGATCCCAAAACCAGATGATGCAGCAGATGCTCTGGCTATAGCAGTCACTCACATAAATGCGCTGAATTCCAGCAGCTACAGCCTGCAGAAGGTTGAAAGGATACCGGAAGGTAGCGTAAAAAAAGGAAGACTGTCAGCAAAGGAGTACAGAGAATTACTACAACTAAAATAACTTTTATAGTTTAGGAAGAGAGAGTGGGCTATGTTAAAGGGTGAGCATGAAAGGCTTGACAGAGAATTTCTTGTAAAAAAGTTAAAGGACGATGAAAAGGGGATATCCCACATGCTGGAAGAGCTGGAATCCATGGATAAGATGGTGTCGGTGATCTACAGGGAAAAGAATGAGGAGAGAGCGATCTTCTGCCTTCTGCTCCTTCTTACCACTAAACTGGATCTTGGGTATGTAGAGAGCTACTACTTCAGCTACGACAGCACAGAGAAGAGCCTCACCTATAAGGAGGGCTATTTTGATCTCAGGAGGATAAGCGATTCCAAGCTGGAAAGGATCTATACTCTGGCACAGGAAAGGATGGATATAGAGAGGGTTGGTTTTTTAAATGAGGTGCTTACTACAAACCAGCCAAGGTACAGTATAAAGAAGGGTGAGTTTCATACTCCCTATGAGTTTTTAAACAGGCTGCAAAACTATACTGTAATTCCCATTTGCTATGGGAAGAAGAAATACGGTATAATTATCTTAGCGGGCAACAGAAAGTTCATAAGGTTTGAACGTAAGGAAAAGGAGATAATAGATCTCTTTAAATATAACCTTTCCATGTATCTCTACAACAGAAAGCTAGAGATAAATGAGATGGAGAATGAGAGGCTGAAGACCATTGGGCACTTTGCCAACTCCATAGTTCACGAGTTTAAAACTCCCATATCGGTGATAAAGGGACTGGCTTCCCTTGCAAAGAACAAGCTCCATGACCCTGTAAAGATAGAGGAATATCTGGACAATATCATAAAGGAAGCCAATAGGATAGTGGATATGTCTCAGGAGGTAAGTGAGTATGCCGGTCTGAGGGAGAGGGTTCTGGAAAAGACTACCTTTAATGTCATGGAACTTCTCAGGAATGAGGTGGAGAAGTTTAGAAGCAACCTGGAACTTCTTCAGGTACAGGTGATCTTCGTGGGAGATGAATCCTGGAGCAGAGAGGGGAATAGGGAGAGATTTGGACGTCTCATTGGATATATATTGAAAAATGCCATTGAAAATGTAGATTACAGCAAGGAGAATAAGTATATCCTCATAAAGCTGGAAGAAAGCGGAAACAAGCTTACTATAGAGGACAATGGATGCGGCATAAAGGATAGAAATGTTGAGAAGGTATTTGACCCCTTCTTTACTACAAAGATAAATGGAACAGGCCTTGGCCTTACCATAGTGAAGGAAGCCCTGAAGAAAAATGGCGGAAGTGTTACAGCGGAGTCGGCTGAGGGGCAGTATACGAGAATAATAATAGAAGCTTAGGAGGAAGAGGATGAATATAGTATTATTTAATCCTGAGATACCATATAATACTGGAAATATAGGGAGAAGCTGTGTGCTTACAAACACCCCCCTTCATCTTGTAAAACCACTGGGGTTTTCCCTGGATGAGAAGCAGATAAAGAGAGCTGGGCTGGATTACTGGGACAAGGTAGAGGTTCATATCTGGGAGAGTTTTGAGGAGCTGGCGGCAGCTTATCCAGAATCGAAGTTCTTCATGGCTACCACAAAAACAAAGCAGAGATATACAGATGTGGAGTATGGTAAAAATGACTTTATCATGTTTGGACCTGAATCCAGAGGAATACCAGAGGAGATGCTGGAGGCCAATAAGGAGAACTGCATAACTATTCCAATGATAAAGATGGGAAGATCATTAAATCTTTCTAACTCAGCGGCAATAATATTATATGAGGCTATGAGGCAGAATGACTTTCCCTTTGCAGAGGGTGAGTAGTCTATGGGCAGAGTAGCTACCATGTCCATCTTTATAGATGAGAAGGAAAGTATAATAAAGGCAAATGAGATACTCATGGAGTATTCAGATATAATAGTTTCAAGAATGGGAATTCCTTATAGGGAGCGGGGCTTATCGGTTATAGTTCTGATCTTGGATGGTGATACCGACAAGATAGGGGCTCTTTCAGGCAAGATCGGTAACCTAAAGGGAATATCGGTAAAGACAGCAATGAAAAAATAGATACCTGACTGTAAGGGGAAACCTGAGCGGAAGGGAGATTTAAATAGCAGCTACCCCTATTTTAGAGTACCTAAAATTAAAGGGATAACTAGTTAAAATCTCCCAACAGGGAGATTTTTTTTATTAAAAATTTATAGCTATATATTAAAGTAGGGGGTAGAGGCGATGTTAACTTGGAAGGATGAGGTAGAGGAAAAAAGTTTTATAGATGGAGAGATGACTGAAAAGCTCCTGGAAGGAACAAAAAATCCAAGCAGGGAGGAGTTTGACAGGGTTATGGCCAAAGCTGCAGAGCAGAAGGAGCTTTCCCTGGAGGATGTGGCGATACTGTTAAACTCCGAGGAGGAGGATAGAGTAGAGGAGATATTTAATCTGGCAAGCTCTATAAAGAAGAGGGTTTACGGTAACAGAGTGGTGCTCTTTGCCCCTCTATACCTTGGAAATAAGTGTACAAACTCATGTACCTACTGTGGTTTCAAGGTGGATAACCAGATAGGAAGAAAGACCCTTAATATGGAGGAACTTAGCTGTGAAGTAGAGGCTCTTGTGGATGAGGGGCATAAGAGGCTTATTATGGTATATGGAACTCACCCAGACTATACTCCAGAGTATATAAGAGATACAGTGAGGAAGGCTTACTCTATAAAGAAGGGGAATGGAGAGATAAGAAGGGTAAATATAAATGCTTCTCCCCTTGCAGAGGAGGAGTATAGGATTGTAAAGGAAGCTGAGATAGGAACCTATCAGATTTTTCAGGAGACCTACCACGAGGAGACCTATAAAAGAGTTCATCCAAGGGGAGAAAAATCCAACTTTAAGTGGAGGCTCTTTGGACTTACAAGGGCTATGAGAGCAGGACTTGATGATGTGGGAATAGGTGCACTCTTCGGTCTCTATAAGTGGAAGTTTGAGGTAATGGGGCTTATGCAGCATGTAAAGCACCTGGAGACCGAGTTTGGAGTGGGGCCTCACACCATTTCATTTCCTAGACTGAATGAGGCTACAGGAGCAGTAAGGGACCCTGAGTACATGGTAGGAGATATGGAGCTGAAGAGGATAATAGCTATTCTTCGTCTGGCTGTACCATATACAGGGCTAATCCTTACTGCCAGAGAAAATCCAGAGCTTCGTAGGGAGTGTATGGAGCTGGGAGTATCTCAGATAGATGCAGGAACTCAGATCGAGCTTCAGGCATACAGTAAGAAGGCCAAGGAGGAGAAGCAAGAGCTTGAGAAGGAACAGTTTAAGATAGGGGACAGCAGATCCCTGGATGAGGTAATGAGGGAGCTAATGGCCAACGGATTTACCCCTTCCTTCTGTACAGCCTGTTACAGACTGGGGCGTACTGGAGAGCACTTTATGGAATTCAGTAAGCCCGGATTTATCCATCACTATTGTACTCCAAACGCTGTGCTTACCCTGGCTGAGTACCTGGAGGACTACGCAAGCGAGGAAACCAAGGAAGTAGGATACGGTCTCATCCTGAGAGAGGTAGAGTCAAGTGACCTTACGGAGAATGTAAAATCTACCCTGAGAGAGAAGCTGGACAAGATAAGATCTGGAGGGAGGGATCTATATTATTAATTTGATTGTGGCCTATGACAACAACAGACTTATAGGTAATGGAGGAGATCTTCCCTGGAGGATTCCCGAAGATCTGAAAAAATTTAAGGAACTTACAAGCGGAAACATAGTAATAATGGGAAGGAAAACCTATGAGAGCATAGGGAAGCCCCTGCCCAACAGGATAAATATGGTAGTGACAAGAAACAAGAGCTATAGTGCAGAGGGAGTCTTTATATTTAATAGTATAGAGGATGCTCTCAGAAAGGCCAGTGTATTTCACAAGGAGATATTTTTTATAGGGGGAGGAGCTATCTACAATGAGGTGCTTTCTCTTGTGGACACAATGTATATCTCTCACATTAAGGGAAGCTATGAGGGAGATACATACTTTCCAAAGGTGGACCTGAGTAAGTGGAGGGCAGAAATCACTGAAATCTATGAAAACTTTGACTTTGTTAAGTATGTAAGGGTCTAGTGTCTTGAATAACAAAAATAAAATTACAGAAGACTCTCACAAGGAAGGAGGGATGTTATTAAACATCCCTTTTTTTGTCTTTTTGCAGGGTGTTATTTTATGGATATTAATAAACACGTGTTTAAAAGGTGTTTGAAACTTTTGTTTATACGATACTATTTAACTTTATTTTAAGAAAATCTTAAATGGGGGAGAGTTTACTTAGAGAAGCTGTACAGGCTAATAATGTTGATATAGATTAGATGAGATCAAAAACAATCGTTCTCCAACCTTAAATTATTAAAAGTTTTTAATTTTTTTTTAACTAATTTTTAAAAAACAATTGTTATATTACACGGGTGATATTATAAGTGTAATTTTATTTTTGTACAGTAAGGAGATAACTGAGAGAGATGAGTTTGAAAAAGATTAGTTTAGGGGCACTGATGCTTGTGCTTGGTGGAGCAGCATATGGAGCATCGATAGATCATATACAGAACTATACCCCAGAGTATAATGCAAATCCGGCACAGCAAGGGGCGATAAATGCCGGTACATCAGCCTACTATAATCCGGCAGGTCTGATGCATATAGAAAATGGAACTTACTTCCAGGTAGGAGCTCAGGCTGCTATGGGTAAGGAAGAGATGAAGTATGACGGGGAGACATACGATTCAGATCTGATGGATGTAATTCCAAATATATCATTTGTACACAAGAACGACAACAGAGCATGGTACTGGACCTTTGGAGGATTAGCTGGTGGTGGAGAGCTAGAGTATAAGGACGGAGTAGCAGGAGTAGCATTAATAGAGAACCAACTAAAGCCTGCAGCAGGATTAATGGCTTATAAAGAAGCTATTGCCAAAGGAGCAACACCTGAGCAAGCTGCAGCAATAGCTAAAATGGCTAGTGATTCAACTAATGTAAAGGAGCAGTATGCAGAGGGGTCTAATAAGTATATCCAGTCTACCTTGGGAAGAGCCTGGTTCCTGACTGAGAAGCTTTCTGTATCAGCAGCAGGTAGAGTTGTATACGGATCTAGAGAGCTTAAGGGTGACATCAAGGGAGAGCTTGCAGGATCTCCACTGGAAGCAAATATAGATTCAGAGAGAACAGCCTGGGGATATGGTGGAGTTTTTGGTCTTAACTACAGAGCTACAGAGAGACTTAACCTAGGAATGAGATACGATACCAAAATAAATATGAACTTTGAGGCAGATGCCGATGAAACTAAGGTACCTCTTCCAGGAATGGGAGAGTTAGGATTCTCTAGTATCTATGGTCAGTATGCAGATGGCGTGAAGAGCAGAAGGGACCTGCCGGCAATCTTGGCACTAGGAGCTTCATACAGAGTTACAGACAGGTGGACAACATTTGCAGGAGGAAACTACTACTTCAACAAGGACGCCAAGATGGACGATGATTATACTCACGGAGAGTATGACAATGGTTGGGAGGTATCCCTTGGATCGGAGTACTGGATAAACTCAAAGGTAGCTTGGATGCTTGGAGCTAACTATGCTGTAACTGGAGCAGATGAGGAAACATATTCAGATATCGAGTATGCACTGGATTCATTTATGCTGGGAACAGGTATAAAGTACAGACAGGATGAGAACACTGAGTGGGTAGTAGCAGTAAGTCACTACTGGTATGATTCAGCAGATGGAACTCACTACAGCAAGGAATACGGAATGGATAATGCAAGATATGATAAGCAGATCACAGCTGTTGGAGTATCTTTAACAAAGAGATTTAACTAGGAGGGCGAAAGCCTTCCTTTTTTTATTGTTAAGGAAGGGATAGAATTTATTAAAACTTTTCATGAAGCAATCAGTATTCCAACTGATTATTAGGATGCAACGTCACGCTACTTTTTATTGTGATAGAAATACACTATAAAAGTATCAAATAGCCTGAATTATTTAAAAGATTTTCAGGGAATAAAAGTGAAAACAGCCACCTTAATGTTTACTTAAAACCATAAATATATATTGATAAAATTACAAAAAAGTGATAAATTACATCGGTATTGTAAC
>CAYSGC010000016.1:10144-22705 GCA_964430145.1 uncultured Fusobacteriaceae bacterium
TAAATATATATTGATAAAATTACAAAAAAGTGATAAATTACATCGGTATTGTAACATACGTAATTTATTTAAGGTATTAAGGGAGAAAATGAGAAAGATGAAGTTAAAGAGATTAGGGATTGTAGCTTTTATATTGGCACTGGGAAATGTAGGATATGGAGCATCTGTAGATCATATTCAGCACTACACGCCAGAGTACACAGCAAATCCTGCACAAAATGGAGCAATCAATCCGGGGACGTCAGCATATTATAACCCAGCAGGGCTTATGCAACTGGAAAATGGAAGGTATTTTCAAATAGGGGCACAGGGTGCCTATGGGAAACAGAAGCAGAAAAATGACGGGAAGACCTATGATGCTGATTCCTTTGATGTAATTCCAAATATAATGTTTGTGGATAAAACCGATGAAAGAGCATGGTACTTTACATTTGGAGGGCTGGCTGGAGGAGCTGAGATGGAGTATAAGAATGGGGTACCTACTATTGCTCAGATTCCAGGCCTAATAGAGGGAGTAGGTCCTATTGGACCAGACTCTGAGGTAAATGAAAACTGGGCAGAGGGATCTAATACTTATATTCAGGCTACTCTTGGAAGAGCCTGGTTTTTAACGGAAAAGCTGTCCGTATCAGCAGCAGGTAGGGTAATTCACGGTCAGAGAAACTTAGACGTAAAGGCAGAAGGGACGATAGATGGAGGTATATTAGGAGACATTCCTATATCAGACTGGATGGAGGGAGAGAGACATGCCTGGGGATATGGTGGACAGTTTGGTTTAAACTATGCTGCCACAGAGAAGCTTAATATAGGTATGAGATATGACACCAGGGTAAGGATGGACTTCAGAACAGATAGTAAATCAAAGGACTTTAAGGTTAATGGGATAGAACTTCCAAATGGAGGGTTTATACCAACAGGGATAGAAGGGGGAATCCTTCCAGCTCTATATCCAGAGTACTTTAATAAATCCAGAAGAGACCTACCAGCAATCCTAGCTGTAGGGACCCAATACAGGGTAACTGATATGTGGGCTGTGTATACTTCAGCAAACTACTACTTCAATAAGGATGCTGATATGGACAGGGAATATAAAGGCAACAGAACCTATGACAATGGATGGGAGGTTGCTGTGGGATCTGAGTACTGGCTGAACAATAAGTGGGCTTGGCTAGTGGGAGCTAACTATGCAGATACTGGAGCTAACAGAGACTCCTACAATGATTCTGAGTTTGCCCTGAATTCATTTATGCTGGGAACAGGATTTAAGTATATGCAAAACCCTAGAACTATGTGGACGGTATCCATAGCTAACTACTGGTATGATTCAGCTAAGGGTGAGGGATCAGCTGCATATGAAAATGTAACTTATAAGAAGGACTATATAACAGGTGGAATTTCACTGACAAAGAAATTTTAATTTTAAGGGAGGCTATAGCCTCCCTTTTGTTATTAAAACAGGTGTATTTAATCTCAGTTAAACATAAAATTAAGGGTTTCCCCCCTTGAAAAAAAAATAAAAGGATGTTATATTATAGGTGTAATTTTATTAAAGAGTTAGGAGGTCGGGATGCCTAAAAAAGCCATCTTCACTAGGGAACAAATTATAAATAAAGCATTTGAGATGCTTGAAAAGAAGGGATTAGAGGATATCACAGCAAGAAATCTGGCTAAGGCTTTAAAGTCTTCACCAGCACCTATATATGGTTTCTTCAGCTCCATGGATGAATTAAAGAAGGAGCTTATCGATAGAGCAAAGGATCTTTTCCTGGACTATGTCAAGAGGGAAAAGACGGAGCTTCCATTCTTAAATATCGGGGTAGGGATAGTAACCTTTGCCAGAGAGGAAAAGCAGCTATTCAGGTCTATCTTTTTGAGGGAAAACTCCTATGCAGGACTTATCCAGGAGTTTAAGGAGATAATCCAGGAGGAGATTGCTGCAGACGAAAGATTTGATGATCTTCCAGTGGAGATAAAGGAAGCACTCTTTATAGATTGCTGGACCTATGCTCACGGGCTGGGAACCCTTGTCTGTACAGGTTACTTTGAGGGAAGCGATGAGTTTATAAAGGAAAGACTAATGCTTGGAGCAGCTAATATTATCTATAGAAGACTGGATGATATAAAAGCTCAGACAGCGGAAATAGCATAGAGTAAAGAAAGGGACGGATATATATCCGTCCCTTTTGTTGTTTATAAAAATACCGCTATATCCCTTGTGGAGAGGATCTTGTGATACTTATCTATATTTTTATAGATCTCCAGCTTTTCCTCTGGAGGAAGCTTTTTGGTATAGAAGGTAAGGTGGGAATCCCATCTCTTCAGGAGCTCCTCTTCTGTATAGATCTGAATATTATCTGGAACAAGGAAGTGGTCCACCACCTTGGTGTAATCCTTGAGGTCAAGCTCCTCTCTGGAAATTACAAGGACCCTTCCTTGGGGCAACTCTATCTCTGGTATGGAGTTGATGAAGATATAACTGTGGTAGCCCTCTATATACTCCGATGCGATATCTGCAAACTCCCTGTATACAGATGGAAGCTTCTCCTTGGTTACAATAAGGGTCTTCCTATCCATAAAGGTATTGAAGAGGGAGATATTTTTTATTATTGTGCCGCTTCCCCTTCCTGGATCTGTTACCAGAAGGGTATTTCTTCCCTCCTTATATATAGAGGAGAGAACCCTCTTCTGCATATTGTTGTATGGGAGGTCCCCTATGAGGAAGCTTTTTATCTCCTTGAAGACCTCTCCCTTTTTAAAGGCAAGGGTTTCAAAGGTATTGTTTCTGTGGATCCTGATATGGATATTGAAGTTTTCATTCTTCTCCACCACCCTTTCTATCTCAACCCTAAAGTTAAACTTAAAGGTATAGTTCAACTTCTTTATAAGGGAAGCTGTGGCAGGATCCAGGTATCCCAGAATCCTTCTGTCCTGAAGGATATCAACCCCGTCAGCATAGTTGAGGTAGACGGGGGAGTCTGAAGGGTGCCTTCTACTGTAGATAACAGCCTCCATGGGGAAGTGTGTATCATAGAGGTCGATATTTTCCTTGAGGTAGTTTCTCTCGCTGCCACACGGAGCTACATCCTCTATATAGATCTTATTCATATACTTATCCCTATAGGTTTCCCTCTTTAGTTTAAAGGCGATATCTATCTCCCTGAGGTTTACCAGCTCTTCAAAGTTGTGTCCGCTTCCAAACCACACACAGTTTCTCACTTCATTCCCATCCTTTACCACAGTAAGCATCATGTGGTTCTTGTCCTTACCGATAAGCCTCAGATCCTTAAAGAGGCAGTTTTTCATGGAAAACAGCGGTGTGGGATTACCAAAGCCAAAGGGTTCCAGAAGGCTTAACTTCTCAAGGAACTCATAGCTTATCTTGTGAAGAGAGATCTCCTTATCTATCTTAACGGGTTTTTGGAAGTCCCCCTCATCCAGGTACATTCCTGCATGGGCATTTATCCTCTCTGCAAAGGTGGAGATATTCTCTATGGGAATTGAGAAACCTGCAGCACCAGCATGCCCCCCATACTTAGTGAAGATATCGGACATGGTATTTAATCCCTCTATAAGGTTGTAGTTTTCGATACTTCTGCAGGAAGCTACAGCAATACCCTCCTCCCTCTTTATCTCCATTACAATGGTTGGCTTATAGTACTTGTCCACGATCTTAGAGGCCACAATACCGATAACCCCGTGGTGGAAGTCCTCTCCAGCTACAACTATGACATTCTTAGATGCCAGATCATTTTTTTCTATGGTATCCTCTACCTTCTCCAGGATACTCTGTTGGATCTCTTTCCTCTCATTGTTCTGTCCAATGAGTTTTGCCGACGCCTCCATAGCTTCCTTGTGGGAATCGGTGGTCATAAGCTCAACACCCTTCTTGGCATCCTCGAGACGACCTGCTGCATTGAATACAGGAGCGATAATAAAGCCCACATCATAGGTGTTGTAGGTCTTCTCTGGTGTATCTGGGTAGAGGGCCTTCAGAAGGGTTCTGAGCCCTTCGTGCTGGGTTTTCTCAAGGAGTCTGAGACCGTGCTTGGTAAAGATACGGTTCTCCTTTGTGAGGGGGACTATGTCCGCCACTGTACCAATAGCTACTATATCCAGGTACTTGAAGATCTCTTCTCTCCTTCCAAGGGTAGTGTAGAGCCCCATAAGGAGCATGAAAGCTGTTCCCACCCCTGCAAAGAATGGAAACTTATAGGTATTGTCCTCCCGCTTGGGGTTTATAACTGCATAGGCAGCAGGAAGGTTGTTGTTGATCTCGTGGTGGTCGGTGATGATTACATCAAGACCTATCTCATTGGCGTGGTCGATCTCCTCCACAGAGGAGATACCGCAGTCAACGGTAATCACAAGGTTTCCTCCCTGCTCCTTTATGTACGTAAGGGCTTCCTTATTCAGACCATACCCCTCATCTCTCAGGGGGATGTAGTACCTTACCTCTGCTCCTATCTCACGAAGGGCCAGGTAGCAAAGGGATGTGGATGTAATACCGTCTACATCGTAGTCCCCGTAGATCCATATGGTCTCTCCCTTCTCTTTTGCCTCTATTATTCTATCTACACCTCTTCTTACATCTGCTATCTCAAAGGGATCTGCAATGTCCTCAAGGGAGCAGTGGAGAAACTCCTCTATCTCCTCATCCTCTGTAACCCCTCTGTTATAGAGGATATTCAGGATATCCTTATCCAGGGGAAGGGAGGTTTCACGGGGTATATAGTCACTTCTATATATCCATTTTGTATTATTCATAGGTCACCGTCCTTTATATCTGCTCTTAAACTTCATTCTTATGTAATTCTATAACTATCTTATACCATAAGATGGGATAACTCAACTGGAAGAATTACTTTTGTGGAAAGGAAGATTTAATAGTGGACAGAATAAGTAGGGGAGAGGAAGTGACGGGAGGTAGGAACAATGTATAGAGGAAGGAGTATCTACACAGCGCTGGCAATGAAGAGTATCCTGGAAAACCTGGGAGGTGAGGGAGGGTACAGGGAGGAGTTTAAGTCCCAGGAGAAGCTCATGGGACGGAAAGCCTGCTTCGTGAGCCTCCATATGAAAAATGGAGATCTCAGAGGATGTATAGGGACCTTA
The DNA here is from genome assembly GCA_964430145.1 of uncultured Fusobacteriaceae bacterium. Classification (GTDB taxonomy): domain Bacteria; phylum Fusobacteriota; class Fusobacteriia; order Fusobacteriales; family Fusobacteriaceae; genus Propionigenium. Next base: position 15,257 of record CAYSGC010000016.1, read on the forward strand.
GAGCCCTACAGGGAGAACCTTATGGAGGAGATCATAGGAAATGCCAAATCAGCTGCCTTTGGAGATCCGAGATTCCCTCCTCTAACAAGGGAGGAGGCAGAGGAGATAGAGATCTCTGTGGATGTCCTGGATAAACCTGAAAGAATAGAGAAGAAGAGCCAGCTGGATCCCAAGAAATACGGGGTAATAGTAAAGAGGGGAGTCAGGCGGGGAGTTCTTCTCCCAGACCTTCCAGGGGTGGCGGATATAGATGAGCAGATCCAGATAGCCATGAGCAAGGCCGGGATAGGTCCTCAGGAGGAAGTTGAATTATACAGGTTTAAGGTTAAAAGGTATCACTAGGAGGAAGTTATGTATAGAGCGGATTACTATGAAAGGGAGAATGGGGGAGTGAGGTGTAAACTATGTCCCCATAACTGCCTTATCAACAATGGAAACTATGGTATATGCCATGTGAGAAAAAATATAGATGGTGAGCTTATAAGTATGAACTATGGAATTATATCGGCCAGAAATCTCGACAGAATAGAGAAGAAGCCCCTCTATCACTTTTACCCAGGAAGAACCATCTTCTCCATTGGAAGTGTAGGGTGCAACCTCAGGTGCAAGTACTGCCAGAACCATACCATAGCCCAGGGGGATTTTACCCATGTTTTTGAGAGAGCGGGAAGAACGTCCCCTGAGACCGTGGTGGAACAGGCTCTGAAAACATTGGAGGACGACAATATCGGAATAGCCTATACCTACAATGAGCCTGTAATCTGGTATGAGTATATGAGGGATATAGCAGTGGAAGCCAAGAGGGCGGGATTAAAAAATGTAATGGTGAGCAACGGATATATAGAGGAGGGACCCCTCAGGGAACTTATGGAGGTAATAGATGCTTTTAGTATAGATCTCAAGGGATACAGTGAGGAGTTTTACAAGGAGATCACCGGATCTACCCTTGCTCCTGTAAAGAGGACCCTGGAGATCATAGCCGAGAGCAGCCGTCACCTGGAGGTGGAGTATCTGGTTATTCCTGGACACAACGACGATGAGGTAGAGTTTAGAAAGCTTATGGAGTGGTACAGGGACAGGGTAGGGAAGGGGGTTCCCCTTCATATAAACAGATATTTTCCCCAGTACAGGATGACCTTGGATCCAACTCCGGTGGAAACCCTTGTAAAACTCTTTGAGATTGCCAGGGAGTATGTAAACCATGTATATATAGGAAATGTAGGTCTGGAGATAGGAAGAGACACGATCTGTCCGGGATGTGGAAGCAGGTTGATAGAGAGAAGATACGAGATAAACTACAGCGGGGCTGTTGGAGGAAGGTGTTATCGATGTGGAAGAGAGCTGGAGGGAGAGGGATATGAATAGAAGGAAAAATTTTGCCCAAGGCAGTTTCTATCCAGAGTCTTCAAGGAGGATAGAGGAGATCTTTCAGGAGAGCCTAAGGGACAGAACTATAGATTACTCCCTGGGCGAGAGAAGAATCATAGGGGGAGTAGCTCCCCATGCAGGGTATATCTACTGCGCCAGGATAGGGGTTCCCCTCTTTGAGATAATAGGAAGAGGTGGGGAGAGCTATGATACAGTAGTTCTCCTGAATCCAAACCATACAGGATATGGCCATGGGGTGGAGGTCGACAAGAATGAGTTCTGGAAGACACCCTTTGGAGATGTGGAGATAGACAGTCGGATGAGGGATGAGTTAAATATAGAGGTGGGAGAGCTTTCCCAGAAGTTTGAGCATTCAGCTGAGGTAATCCTTCCCTATCTGAAGTACTTTATAAAATCGGAGTTTAAGCTTCTTCCCATCTGCATAATGGATCACAGATACAGTACAGCAAAGGCTCTTGCCAGGAAGCTCTATGAGGGAGGGGCAGAGAGCAAAAAAAGAATCCTTATAATAGCCTCCTCGGATTTCACCCACTTTAAAACCAGAGAGGTTGGGAGGGAGCTGGACAACTATGCCCTTGAGGCTATAGATAATCTGGATTCAGAGGAGTTTTCCAGAAGGGTAAGGGAGAGGAATATATCCATCTGTGGTTTTGGGCCTATAATGGTCCTTATGGAGTATCTGAAGCTTGCAGCAAAAAATCCAAGGATTAGGGTTGTGGCCAGGGGAGATTCTGGAGAGATAAACAATGAGGAACAGGTAGTTGACTATGTATCCCTCATAGCTGTAGATGCTTAAAGGAGGCTTATAGCCTCCTTTTAAAATAGTTTATTAAGGGATGGAAGGGGTGTCGAAGTCCAGCCAGATGTAATGACCAGACGGGTAGGAAGCACTGCCTGTAATCTTGTAATCCCTTTGGGACAGAAGGTTGCGGACGATATTAAAGGAATCCTTCTGAAGTTTTAGCTGAAGGCTGTGCTCATCTGTAAAGTCGTATTTGACCTCGTTTACCTGAGGGACTCTATCTCCATCGATCAACCTGAGTTCCTTACATGCCAAGAGTTTTTTAAGGTCGATTATAATCTTTTCATTCATACGATCACTCCCTGTAATAAAGATATTTAAGTCTGCCATAAAAATAGCCCCATGGCAAAATAGCATATTGTATAGGGTTTTATAGGGGAAGTAAAAATAAGAGTAAGATTGTTCTTTAAGCCCTAAGAGGGTATACTTATCTAAAAAAAGAGAGATTCTTAGGAGGTAGGGAAGAATGAAGGAAAAAAAGGTATATGATTATCTGGAGGAAGCTGGAGTAGAGATATACTCAAGGTATGAGCATAGGGCGGTATATACTATGGAGGAAGCAGATGAACTGGATATTGTACTTGATGGAAGCGACTGCAAAAGCTTATTTTTAAAATCTAAAAAGGGCAGGAGGTATTTTCTGGTCTCCCTTTTGGCCCACAAAAAGGCAGACCTCAAAGGGATTGGTGAGCAGCTGGGAGTAAAGAGGCTCACCTTTGGAAGTGAGGAGGAGCTGGAAGCGTGTCTTGGACTTACAAGGGGAGCGGTATCTCCCATGGGATTAATTAATGATTTGACCGGGGCAGTGGAGTTCTACCTGGATAGGGATTTTATGGAAAGCAAAAGGATATGTATTCATCCAAATACCAATACTGTAACAATGACTCTGGAGATGCAGGAGTTTATGAGGTATATAGGATCTCTGGAAAGGGAGGTGAGGTGGATAGAGGTTTAGGTTGGAGCTTTATTAACCTTTATTAAAGATGCCCCTCTGCCTTTTAAGGAGAGAGGGGCACAGATTAAAACTTTAACCACATATAGTAACCGGTAGGGTTGCTTTTTACTTCGATAATATCAAGCTTTGGCTTTGGGTAAAAGAGCACAAAAAAGGCAAGGAGTTCCATGATCTTATTGTGGTCGGACTCCCGGTACTTAAGGCGAAGCCTGTTATCATCGCTGAACTCATATCTAACTTCACTTGCTTTAAAGGAGCCATCCTCCTCAATTAACTTAAAGCCCTTGGAGTTAAATTCATCCCTAAGATTAGAGATAAGCTTTTCCTTCATTCTATCACTCTCCTTACATTATTTATTTAATTATAACCCTCCCCTATGGAGAAATCAATTTATGGAGGAGAACTCCCAGAGTGCCGCCATTAATTTACAGGGGATGTTGATTTTTTCCAGTATATGCATATAGAAGACCTTTACACATAGAGAAGATTAAAAGCCTGTTTTTTGGTGTCGACTTATATTAATAGAAAGGGAGGAAACCATATGCATGCTGCTTTAGTTCAGTTTTCGGCTACGGATTTTGTCAGAGAAGAATCTGTAAATATCTTTGTTAACCACGCTTTTAATGATCTGGTAACCAACAGCGAGGTAGAGAATGAGCAACTGCCTCAAAAGCTTGTCTATCATTTCTATGCAGATCCAGGGGAGTATGAGCTAAAGATCTGCTATGCTGCTGACGAGATCCGGCCAGTTTCAGTTTATGTCAACGGGAACCTCGTTACAGATAGGGCTCTGGCAAAAAGCACCAATGGATGGACAAGGGTAGAAACCTCTGTAGTGGGGAATACTCTTCTCAATAGAGGAGTAAATACCCTAGTAATCAGCAGGGAGACTGCTATACCTCACCTTCAGCAGATTACATTTACCCCTCAGTGGTAGAGAGTAGCCGGGCTGCACAGCAGCCGGGCTTTTTTAATCCCTTAAATTAAAAAAGCTGCTTTAGAAGCAGCTCTGGGAGAGAGAATAATTATTTTTTACGATAAGTTTGACAGTCAACCTGATTTCCAACTACAGACATATGGATACCCTTTGCAGAACATTCTAAAGATCTATTGAAGGAACATGAATCTACCTTACATGATCCCACTCCGCCGGAGACATCGTTAAATCCAGCTTTATTAGATCCAGCCATGAATGTATCACAACACGGAATATCGTCTCCGATATTAATAGCAAGTGTGTGGCACTTCTTATCCCTATTATAAACACAGTTTTCAGCATTACAGTCAAAGATTCTTGTCATTTCCATATTTTACTCTCCTCCATTCTCTCCCAATATCTTAGATATACCTACTTCCACATTATTTCCTTTAAAATCAAGGTTCTATAGAAGAGTTTGAAAGATACTTTTAATAAAATAGGGAGTAGCGGGATCAATCCTTTTTTTTGTGCACGGAGCTTGGCACCCTACTAGAGGGAATTACCTCGCTTGCAGGCTTTACATGGGTATCCTGGTCATCAAAGAAGATGTGGGCATTGAAGGATTTCAGTACCTCCCGCTTCTCCACTCCTCCTAGAAAGAAGATCTCATCTACCTTTACTCCCCATTCACGGAGGGTGAGGATTATCCTCTTATGAGCGGGGCTGTTTCTTGCTGTTACAATGGCAATCTTTATGAGGGAGTTGTCCCTCTCCTTTATCTTTGAAAGGAGCTTCAATAACTTTCCAAAGGGTCCCTCTGGAAGAACCTTCTCGGCATTTATCCTCTCGTGCTCCAGGAATGCTTCCAGTCCCTCTCTCTGGTAGATCCTTTCAGACTCATCGGAAAAAACCACAGCATCTGCATCGAAAGCGATTCTGATCTGGTCCTTTGCAGGCTGATAATTCTGGGGAAGGTCATAGATAAGGGCGGCAGCCCTTCCGCTGTCTAAAGCCCTCTTAACATTTTCCTCATTTTTAGATAGGAAGAGGTCCACATCGAAGGCCTCAAGATACTTAGATGTATCCTCTCCTCCTGTAAATCCTCCCCTTATTATATCCAGTCCCAGGGCATCTATTGAGTTAAATATCCTCATTCCAGTTTCAGGGGAGTTCCTGGAAAGGATGATCACCTCAACTATGGGATTCTCAAACTTCTTATTTAAGTCAAGGAGAGCTTTGATGAGTGGGTACCCTGTTCCCTTGGGAACGGGGTCATCTTCATGCTCTAATTGATATTTTATATACTCCTCCAGCCCCTTCTCCTCAAAGATCTGATTTTCATCCTCAAGATCAAAAAGGGCTCTGGAAGAGATGGCAATAACTAATTTATCCTGTAAGTCATATGGCATAGGGGCCTCCTTGCGTAGCTTCTTAATATAATTATAGTTTTAAAGCTGTAAATTATCTATAAAAACTTTAAAGTAATGAGGAGGTGCAGATGCACCTCCTCATTATAGGTTAATCGTATAGTCTTTTATACTTATAGTAGTTACTTAAAACATCCTTGGTATACTCCTTGGTCTCAGGAAATGGGATACCTTCTATATCCAAGTTCCCACCCCCACTCCAAAGATCCACATTTCCCATACCTCCATTGTAGGCGGCTATGGTTTTAGCAGGATCCCCCTTGTACTTGTCTAAGAGAATCTTCAGGTATCTGGTTCCCAGGTCGATGTTTATGCTGGGAATCATAAGCTCCTCTGGAGTAACATCCCTCTTCATATCCTTAGCTGTGGGAAGGATTATCTGCATAAGCCCGTAGGCTCCTGAACGTGAGATGATATCGTCGCTGAAGAGGCTCTCCTTCATAATCACTGCATAGATAAGGGCAGAGTCCACATTATGTCTTCTTGCAGCCTCCTCTACTAGGGAGCTGTAGTATCTGGGATAGAGGATATCTAAAAGATTTGAATACTGAGAGATATACCTGCTGTATTTTCTTGAGTTTTTCATAGCCTGATTGTAGAAGTGTCCCTCCTCGTAGATCATGGAGATGAGGTAGCCCTCAAAGGCCTTGTCATCCTCTGGAAGGTTGAGGTTCTCGAAGTTCATCTTTAGTAGTTCGCTGTCTCCCAGTCTAGACAGCTTCTCCAGCTTTGTGATGATACTTCTGTACTTCTTTAGCTTGGCTTCCAGCGGGAACTCCTTCAGCTCATAAGCTGTGTTGTTTATAGAGAGAGCCACCTCATAGTAGTAGGTGTTCATATTGTACTTCTTGATCCATCTGAGGTAGTTTTCATTTTCACTGTTCCTATAGAGGAGGAACCTGTAGTAGGCAGCCTCATCTGTGTAGGGGTACTTCTTTATATAATTCAATGCTGAGGATGTAAACTCCTTTGTCATATCAAGGGCGAGGTAGGAGTTCAAGAGCAGGGTGTGGGATCTTGCATCTGGGGACCCTTTCAAAATCTCTATTGCCCTTTCATAATCCTTATTCAGGTAGTGGAGCCTTGCACTATCATATCTTGCTCTCTTAAAAAAGCTCCCTTCCTTGACCCTCTTAAAGTCGTTGAGGGCGTAGTCTGTCATTCCCTTCCTTCTGTAGGCATTTCCCCTGTAGTAGTAGTAATCGCTGTCGGGCCGCTTTCTCAGGTACTCTGTGGATATCCTCACAGCATCCTCATACCTCTTTCCCCTGGTAAGGGCCTCTAAGAGCTTGAGGTGTGTATCCTTGGAGTCCTCCTCCTTTAACAGAAGGGCGTAGGTATTCACAGCATTGTCAAAAAGACCCTTGGAAACAAAGAAGTCTCCAATCATCTTTAGATCCTCCTTCTTGATTGACGGGAGAAGACCGATATTGTTTTCATACTTTACCCTGTAGAGAGTTTCATAGTAGGGATCATAGAGAGCCAGCTGCTTAAGAGCTTTGGACTCAAAGTCTGAGAGGTTGTGGCTGTAGTAATCCTTTATAAGGAACTTAAGGTGTTTAAGCCCCTCCTCCTCCTCTCCCAGATGAAGATAGATCTGAGCAAGCTGATAGTTTCTCTCATACTCAAAAAAGTGATTTCTCTTTGGCCTGAAGTATCCGGTTTTGTCATTAAATTCATTTGGCAGATATATAGCCTGCTCCAGGTAGTATCTGGCCTTATTGTAATCCTTGAGCTTATAGTAGTTCATGCCTATATAGTAGTTGGCATACTTGTTGACAAACAAAAGAGAATTTGGGAAGTTTCTAAGTAAAAATTCAAATTCGATTTTTGCTTCTCCATAGTTTCCCTCTGTATAGAGTTCGCTTCCCCTTGCAAAGGATCTGTAATCCTCTATGTCACCTGCAAAGGTAAGTGAAAGGACAGTGGAAAATAGAAGAATAAGTAGTATTTTTCT
>CAYSGC010000017.1:0-5749 GCA_964430145.1 uncultured Fusobacteriaceae bacterium
ATCCTTATCCTTCTGTGGGCTCTTGTATACTTCCCAAATAACGGTGAAGCAGACAGGTCATTTATGGCAGGATTTGGTAAGGTAATGTCGCCTATCATGGCTCCTACAGGGTTTGGAGACAGATGGGAAGCAGTATCGGCTATACCGCCAAGTATTGCAGCTAAGGAAGTAGTAGTAGGATACATGGCTCAGGTTCTTCCACTGGAAGAAGCAGTAGAAGCGGAGGAAGAGGAAGAGTTAACAACATTTGCCCAGGATACAATGGACCAGGTTCAGGGCTTAGCAGTAGCTCTTAAGGACTCGGTAGTAGCAATAGTAGGAGCAGACATAGCTGGATTATTTACTACTCCAAGTGCTGAGGAAGTAGAGGAAGAGGGGGCTGGAGTTGTAGCTGCCACAGCTAGAATGTGGGAGAATGACCCAGAGGGGCCGCTAAAGGCATACTCATTCATGGCATTCATCCTGTTAGTAGTGCCTTGTGTGGTAACCCTTGCTGCAATAAAGCAGGAGTTTGGAACAAAGTTTATGTGGAAGGTAGTAGGGATACTGACACTGGTGCCTTATGTGGCTTCAACACTAATATATCAGATCGGAAGACTAATTATTTAATAGTCTAGAGGAGGCTTAAGACAATGAAGACGATAATAGTATTGGCAGTAGTGGGAGTAATAGCTTTCTTCTCCATAAGAAGCCTCATTAAAAGTCTTAAGGGAGAGGGAGGATGCAGCTGCTCTAAGAGCGATGACTGCTCCATAAAGAAGAGCTGCCCAAGCAAGAATAAGAAAAAATAATTAACAACCGGATATGCAGCCTGGCTGCATATTCCTTTAAAATTATACTTTGATTTACAAAATATAAGAAAAATAAACAAAAGGAGAGTGAAGGATTTGAAAACGGCAGTATTTTACGGAAGTACGTTAGGAGACACAGAAAGAGTAGCAAAAATGGTAGCTGAGAAGATGGGAGCAGACCTGTTTACAGCAGGAGCTGGATTAGGGGAGCTGGCCTCATATGATCTTATTCTACTGGGATCTTCCACATGGGGATGGGGAGAGCTTCAGGATGACTGGAATACAGCTATAGATGAGCTAAAGGAAGCAAATCTTTCAGGAAAGAAGGTAGGAGTATTTGGAACTGGTGACCAGATGGGTTACTCGGATACCTATTGTGATGCTCTTGGAATTATCGCTGAGGCAGCTGCAGAAGCAGGAGCAGAGGTAATCGGCAGAACATCCAGAGAGGGATATGACTTTACAGACAGCAGGGCTCTAGAAGGAGATCAGCTGATAGGGCTGGCAATCGACGTAAATAACCAGGACAGCCTCACAGAGGAGAGGGTGGAAGCCTGGGTGGAGATCCTTAAAAAGGAGTTCTAAAGACATTTAAAGGAATAAGTGATTAAGAAGCCCCAGGCTGCTGAGGAGGCAGCCTGGGCAAAAAAAGGAAATACTGACTGAGGAAGAGGGGGAGCATCATGATAGCAATAATAGGCGGAGTAAAGGGAATTGAAAGGGAGTACAAGGAGATAATGAAGGCCAATGATCTAAAGTGTAAGATCTTTAATCAAAATTGTCCAAACTTTGAGAAGAAGATAAAGAACTGTGAGGCCTGTATACTGTTTACCAATACGGTAAGTCATAAGTTATCTTCATCGTGCAGTAAGGTCTGTAAGAAGAACAATATAAAGCTAATACGGTTGCACTCTAGCAGCATCAATAAGCTAAGGGAGAGCATCGATCAGATATAGGAGGGATTAGAATGGAAGTATTTGTACATCACATTTATGAGTATGAAAAGGGGATCAGAAATCTGGTGCTGCACACAACATCGGATGAAAATATGCACCTTATCATAAGTAAGTTAAATAACAGGGGAATAGCATACAAGATCTATGAGATCGGAAGGGGAAGGATCAATGTGTTCTTCGGAAGTCCAGAGTGTGTAGAGGTGATCGAAAGAATCGGAAAGAAAAATCTGGTAGATTATACCCCAGAGGAGGACTTCATGCTGGGAATAATGCTGGGATACGACAGAAGAAGGCAGTGTGAAAGGTACCTCAACCTAAAGAATAGTTTCTCTAAAACAGCTTAATCTTTAAAAGATGAGGCTGTTTTTATTTTTTTTTGATGAAAAAGTTTAAGGGGAGTAAGATCTCTGGATATCTAAAAAGTTTTATCTCTCAAAGCTTTTTGTGAAAAAAAAATAGGGAAAGCTGGGAGGGGTTTCAGACAGAGGGGAGATAAACTAGTAAAATTAAGCTGGAATTAACGCTTGTAAATATTTATATAAAATTTAAGTTAAAAAAATAACATAATAAGGTGGCATAAACTTTGAGTATCAAAGTTTAACGTTCTCAAAAGAGACATTTCTTTCTGTTTTCCTCTTGACATTGGTTGAGGTAGATTGTATAGTTATTAATGAAAACTATAAAAAACTCAGGGAGGAATGTATAATGTACGTAATCGATAAAGAAACTTGTATTTCATGTGGAGCTTGTGAGGGAACTTGTCCAGTAACTGCAATCGCAGCTGACGCTGATGGAAAGTATGAGATCTCTGATGCTTGTGTAGACTGTGGAGCATGCGCAGGAGTATGTCCAGTAGAGTGTATCTCAGCTCAGTAATTTTTAAATAAAAAAACTATTTTTGGAGGAAGTGCAATGCATATTATTGATTTAGATACTTGTATCGGATGTGGAGCTTGCGAGGGGACTTGTCCAGTAGCTGCTATCTCTGCTAACGACGAAGGAAAGTATGTAATCTCTGACGCTTGTATCGACTGTGGAGCATGTACAGGTGCATGTCCAGTTGACGCTATCGCAGCGGGATAATTACTAAAAAAGACTTGAAAGGGGACTCAGGGGAGTCCTCTTTTTTTGTTGTTTATGTATATTTTTATAATTTTTTGATTAGGTTAAAGTAAATATTCTTTAATCTCTAATGAGAGAGGTACTTTCTTACCATGATGCAAGAAAGTACCCAAAGAAGATCTAGTCCTGCGTAATGTCTTCGGTGTCAGGAATTAATATACGACCTTTGATAGCTACAATCATAACTTTGTTAGGAAAAGAGTGATGTAAAACGTTATGATAAACTTAATCTGCATAACGGTCTAGTGTAGGTTGTAAGTGTAAGGTAACATCGACTACTTTGGACCTTTTTAGTCCCTTGAAATAAGAAGCTAAAGGCCGACTGTAGGTCATTGTTGAACGCCACTTATTATTTCAGCTTCGTTTCGTCAAACAGGATAGGTTCTATCTATCCCACTAGATCTTAATTTATGAAATAAATTCCAGAGATATGGGAGTATGTTTAACTAGAGCCTCTGAAAAGAAACGAGATTCTTGTCCTACCTAGGAAGATGATTACCGGAAGTCTTGATCTTTGTGAGAAACATTCAAGGAAACAACGTTAAATTGCTTTAACGTTGCGGATAAAGTATAGTAATTAAAAATTACTTACTTTTCACGAGACAAGAAATGAACTTTAATATTTTGAAGAGTTACAATGATTTGACTGGAATAATTAATAAAAAAAGGATCGGGAGATTAAAAGATCTTTTACAAGAAGATTTGCTTTGCAATAAAGAAAAAGTTATAAGGAAGATGAAGAGAAAAACAAAAACTAAAAAAGACAGCCTAAATCTTGGGGAGAATGGCTGCCTTTTTTGAGAGAAATTGATGAAAAAGCAATTACTATTGCTTATGGGGTTATAATACACTATTTTTTTCAAGTCGGTAACGACAATTGTCACAAAAGATAATTTTTGTTCTTTTTATTTTATCGTTTATACATAAAAAAACAGCCTGAATCTTGGGGAGAATGGCTGCCTTTTTATTGAGAGTTTAATGAAAAAGTTATTGGCGGAGAGCTCTCTCCACAAGGATATAGTAAACTATTTCAGAGGAATATATAATGTCATTTGACGTAAAAGAGAATGTTTGTTTTGTGAGGTTGTTTAACGGGGAGATGGGGATTATACTTTATTAAAGATATTTGAGAAAGGTATTGGAGGAGGGAGTAAGTTGATAGACAAGCTCAAGGAGTGGATAGAGGAAAGCGATAATATAGTGTTTTTCGGGGGAGCAGGGGTCTCTACCGAGAGCGGGATACCGGATTTTAGAAGTGCCGGGGGACTCTATGCCCACTCGCCGGAGTATATGCTCAGCAGAACCTACTTTGACAGCAATACCGAGGAGTTCTTTGATTTCTACAGGAAGCATATGATATATACCCATGCCAAGCCCAACACAACCCACAGAGTGCTGGCTGATATGGAGAGGAGGGGAAAGGTGAGAGCTGTGATAACCCAGAATATCGACGGTCTTCACCAGCAGGCAGGGAGTAAAAATGTAATAGAGCTCCACGGAGGGATAAGGGATAACTACTGTATGAAGTGTAATAAACACTATGAACTGGAGTATGTGATAAAGAGTATAGGGGTGCCTAGGTGTAAGGTATGCGGGGGAGTAGTAAAACCCAATGTAACACTCTATGAGGAACAACTAAATATGAAGGAATTTGAAAAAGCCATAGAATATATTAAAAATGCAGAAATACTTATAGTGGGAGGAACCAGCCTGGTTGTTCAGCCTGCAGCGAGCCTGGTGGATTACTACAGGGGAAGCAGGATGGTGGTCATAAACAAGGAGGAAGGTTTCTGCTGCAGCAGAGCCAATATGACTATCAATAGGGGGCTGGGAGAGGTGTTCAGTAAAATTTCAGAGGGATAGGAGGTATCTATGAAGATATTGCTGATTTTATTTGTAGTTTTTTTGGCGGGATGCGGCACGGTGCTTACTCCCAGGGAAAAGGTAGTGAATATCAACTCTGAGAAACCGGTGGAGGTATGGAGAGACGGGAAGGAGCTTGCGGCAACGGGGAAGGTGAACTCTGTGAAGGTAAGCAACAGGGCAAGAAGGGGAGAGGAGTATCTTCTTGTAAGGGAGATAGATGGAGGTGGAGAGCAGCGGATAGAGCTGGACAGAAAATTCAACAGGATGACCCTTCTGAATCTTCCTATATTTTTTGGAGCTATAGGTTATCCAGTGGACTATCTCACTGGAGCCACTGGAAAGCTGAGAAAAACAAGTTACGAGATAAGGAGCTTTACATATGAAGATGAGCTATAAAAAAACCGTCCCTAGGAGGACGGCTTTTTTTATTAAAGACCCTTTCTGAAGTTAACAAGGGGAAGAACCGGGAAGACACCATTTTCAGCGTAGTTCACAAGACCTACCTGAAGACCGTCCAGGTTCTTAGTTCCATTTACAAATCCAAGCTGGAATGTAGTGGACTGAGCGTAGTTTACAAATCCAAGATCCACTGTAGAGTGTCCCTCAGTGTAGTTTACAGCACCGAAGTTAACCAGTGCATCTCCCTTTATAACGTTTACAGCACCAAGGTTGATAAGGCTGTCTCCCTCAGCAAAGTTTACAAAACCAAAGTTAACACCCTTCATGTTGTTAACGTAGTTAACAAGACCAAAGTTAACACCCTTTGAATTTCCTTCATGCCAGTTTAGGAAGTTGATTCCCACTCCTGTAAAGTCTCCAGAGACTCTACTTGCACCAAAGAAAAGACCGAAATCAAGACCCTTGAAGTTTTCAACTTCAGAAAGTCCAAGAACAGAGAAGTTAACCCCTGATACATTTTCAGTTTTACCATTTAGAAGTGAAAGTCTTACACCAGATACATCCCCCTCTGGGAAGTTTTTTCCAGGAACGGAAAGCTGTGCCGGTGCAGCCAGT
>CAYSGC010000017.1:5849-22638 GCA_964430145.1 uncultured Fusobacteriaceae bacterium
GTAGAGGCATATTCAGACGGAAAGAACTATATAGGTGAGGGAAACCTTATAGTGTTTGACGCTTCCAACAGAAGCAGACATGGAGATGAGTACATCCTTCTTAGGGAGATAGATAATCCGGAGAATGTGAGGAAGATTTACCTGGAAAGGGAGTATAATGCCTGGGCAACCTGGAATCTGCTTTGGTACGGAGTGCCATATATAATCGACTATCCTACAGGAGGAACAGGAAGATTATCCAAAACAAATTACTCTGTTCCGGGGTTCTCAAAGAGGAAGGATTCATCGGAAAAAAATGATGAGATAGAAAGATTAAGAAGCGAGATAGAGAAGATAAAATTAAAGGAAAGCATAAAGCAGGAGCTGGAGATGGAGAGAACCAAGGAGAGAGTTCTTAAACTGGAAGCTTCATAGGGGAGAGAGAATATGATAAAAAAAACGATATTAGTACTGATTATGGTATTGAGTTTTATGGGATGTTCTTCAACCTCTAAGAGGCCTGAGAGGGAGGTAACTGTTATTACCAATGTTCAGGAAGCAGAGGTTTTTCTAAATGGAGAGTACTACGGAAGGATCTACGGGGGAAGGCTTCAAATGAGGGTGCCTAAAAACGAGGTAAGTGTGGTAATGCTTAAGGGAGAAACAGGTACAAGCAACAAGGTGATAGAGAGGGATTTCAATGAAAGCTATCTTTCTATCTATCTGGAACAGCCGTCAAAAAGATCAGCTGCTGTGCAGGATAATACCGAGGTATCTGAGGTAAAGAGAGAGCTGGACAAGATGAAGATGAAGGAAAGCATAAAGCAGGAGCTGGAGCTTGAAAGAGCCAAGGAGAGAATCCTTAAGCTGGAAGCCAAGAACTAAATAGAGCAAATTAAAAAGCGGTCTTATAGACCGCTTTTTTTATTGTTAAGGCAAGTATAAAATTTTCAAAAGTTTTACATGAAGTAATTAGTATCCCAATCGTTTATCAGGATGCAACGTCGCGTTGCTTTTTAATATAAAGTTTTTCTGAAGTTAACAAGGGGAAGAACCGGGAAGATACCATTTTCAGCATAGTTTATGATACCAACCTGAAGACCGTCCAGGTTTTTTGTGGCATTGACAAGACCTATCTGGAAGGTGGTGCTCTCGGAGTAGTTTATAAATCCAACGTCTATGAGACTCTCATAGAGACCGACATTTATAAGACCTACATTTATCTGGGTAACCCCCTGGGAGTAGTTGAATCCTCCAAGGTTTACACCATTGACGTTATTTACAAAGTTTACAAATCCGATGTTGACCCCTGTATCCTGTCCCTCGTGCCAGTTTACCCATCCAAGGGCTACTCCCTTAAATTCATTTCTAACCCTGTTGGCACCAAAAAACCAGTCAAACTCAAGTCCCGTAAAGTTCTCTACCTCTGACACACCAAGGATCGAAACGTTAAGTCCCTTTACATCACGGGCTTCTCCATAGAGAAGGGAAAGCCTGGCTCCAGAGACATCCTGGCTATCTGGAAAGTTGTTGTTTCCAGGAAGGGAAAGCTGAAATGGTTCAGCTCCCATGACTGAGAACGATATGAGTGCAAATGTCAAAAAATAAATTAAATTTTTTTTCATAAAAAACCTCCTTAAAAATTCATTAAATTTTATCATGGAATTGTGTATTTTCGGTGATGGATGGTCTAAATGGAGTTGAGAATGGGATGTGATAAAAACAACGAAAATAAAATTTGATAAATAAAAAGTGTTGACAGAAGAAGATTATCTTGGTATCATCCTTATCAAATAAGAAAGCAAATAACAGAGGAAAAATATTAGAGATATAAATTTTGAGAAGAGGAGGAATTCAAATGCTTAAGCTAAGGAGAAGAAGGATAAGGAGAAGCAGGACAAAAAACAATAATTCTTATCTAATTCAATTGGCTTAAATTGACATTTAAATTCTTGTGCAAAGATTGGGAAAAGCAAGATCCTCCCATGAGTATAACGAAGTGTAGATTTTAAAGCCAGGGGTAGTTTAAACCGCTGGCTTTTATTTTTACAGAGAGAATGTCCAGTTAGCGGATTGTAGATAGGGTACAAGACACTAACTGGACTTTTTTTATTGCAATTAAGGAGTTTTAACATAAAAGGGGGAAAAGATGTATTTACAGACACTGGCGGAAATATTTTTTAAGGATTCAAGATACATGTATATATTAAAGGGGCTGGCCTTCTCCATAGGGGTGACGCTCTTTGCGGCGATAATAGGAGTGGTCTTCGGAACCCTCCTAGCAGTGATGAGGCTGTCACACTTCTATCCCTTCAAGGGAATTGAGAAACTGGAGAAGATAAATCCACTTGAAAGGTTTGCACTGACCTATGTGGATGTGGTGAGGGGGACACCTGCAGTGGTGCAGCTAATGGTTCTTGCCAACATAGTGTTTGTGGGAAGCCTGAGAAACACTCCCATCCTTGTGGTGGCGGGAATAGCATTCGGGCTGAACAGCGGAGCCTATGTAGCTGAGATAATAAGAGCAGGGATAGAGGGACTTCCCAAGGGACAGATGGAGGCAGCAAGAGCTCTGGGAATGAACTATCCCACTGCAATGAAGGAGATCATAATTCCCCAGGGGATAAAGAAGATCCTTCCGGCATTGGTAAGCGAGTTTATAAGCTTGCTGAAAGAAACCTCCATAGTAGGATTTATCGGAGGGGTAGATCTTCTGAGATCGGCCAACATAATAACCAGTCAGACCTATAGAGGGGTGGAACCTCTTCTGGCTGTGGGGCTTATATACCTCATGTTGACAACTATATTTACAAAGTTTATGAGAAGAGTAGAAGGGGGGCTGAAGGTCAGTGATTAAGATAGAGGGATTACATAAAAGTTTTGGAGAGCTTCATGTTCTCAAGGGTATAGATAAGCAGATAGATAAGGGAGAGGTGGTAGCTGTAATAGGACCATCTGGAAGCGGTAAGTCAACCTTCCTCAGATGTATAAATAAGCTGGAGGAGCCCAGCAAGGGAAGCATCCTTGTAGAGGGAAGAGACATAATGGAGAAAACAACAAATATCAACAACCTCCGTGAGAGGGTAGGGATGGTGTTTCAGCACTTTAACCTCTTCCCCCACAAGAGTGTACTGGAAAACCTTACCCTGGCACCTATGAAGGTGAAGAAGCAAGGGAAGGATGAGATAGAGAAGAAGGCCATGAGCCTGCTGAAGAGAGTGGGACTTTCAGATAAGGCGGGAGCTTATCCCAACCAGCTGAGCGGGGGACAGAAGCAGAGAATAGCCATAGCAAGAGCCCTTGCAATGGACCCCCACGTAATACTCTTTGATGAGCCAACAAGTGCTCTGGACCCAGAGATGGTAAGGGAGGTACTGGATGTAATGAGGGACCTTGCCAGCGAGGGAATGACCATGGTGATCGTAACCCACGAGATGGGATTTGCCAAGAATGTAGCCAGCAGAGTTATGTTTATGGACGAGGGAGTGGTTGTAGAGGACGGCCATCCAATAGAGGTATTTGAGAATGCCAAGAATGAGAGAACAAAAGAGTTCTTGGACAAGGTATTAAACCACTAGAGGTAGTTTTAATAAAAAGACGAAAATTAGAGAGAACAGGGAGAAAAAGATGAGCACAATATCGATGAATCAAGTTGGAAGTAAGAGTAAAGCAAAGTTTATAATACCTTCGTTACTGGGGATAGCGCTATTCCTGCTGCCAATACCATACAAGGGGCAGACAACAGTAATGCTGGGGCATATCAACGGAATAGTAAAGAACCACCTTACAGATGGAGTACTGATCTACGGAGTGATAGCTTCAGCAGCTACAATAGTTATGAGTATCCTGGGGAGTGTATTTAACCTTTCATTTATAAGTGAGAACAAGGTTTTAAAATCAACCTTTGTAACAAGTCCGCTGTCACTGTTTGTAAGAGTAGCAGGAGCTGTTATGTATATGATGGTTTACTTCCAGGTGGGACCTGAGCTTCTTATCGGCGGAGACACTGGTGGGCTTGTGGTAAATGATTTCATAGGATCGTTATTTGTAACATTTACCGTAGGAAACCTTATCCTGCCATTCCTTCTGGACTTTGGTCTTCTGGAGTTTCTGGGGAACCTTCTTAAGCCGGTAATGAGAAAGCTATTCAATGTACCAGGAAGAAGTGCTGTAGATGCCATAGCTTCATTTGTAGGAGACGGAACACTGGGAATACTGGTAACAGATGAGCAGCATGCCCAGGGGTATTACACAAAGAGAGAAGCTACCCTTATAGCAACATGTTTTTCTGTAGTAGGAATTGCTTTTACAGCCTTTGTTGCAGGAGAGCTTGGGTTCTCATCGAGATTCCCACTGTTCTACGGAACAATAGTATTCACTAGCTTTGCAGTGGCACTTATCATGGCGAGACTGCCTATCATCACCAAGTATCCAGATGAGTATATGGAAGGGGTAGGGAAGCAGCTGAAGGAGGATGACAGAAAGATAAGTGTAGATGAGGCCTTTGATATAGCTGTGGACAAGGCACAGGGAGCGGATATAGGGGCATTCACAAAGATGCTTCCATCTATCTTCAACATCCACATGACATTTATACCTGTGATTGTATTTGTAGGAACCTGCGGACTTATGGTAGCTGAGGCGACACCAATCTTCAGTATAATTGCATCGCCCCTAGTACCAGTATTTGAGTTTTTAAATATACCAGATGCCAAGCTTGTAGCTGAAGCATCTCTAGTAGGATTTACAGATATGTACCTTCCTACTATCTTTATCAAGGGATCTGAGCATGAGATCTCAAGATTTATCGTTGGGACGCTGTCATTTACACAGCTGATCTTTATGGCGGAGACTGGATCGATCCTTCTTAAGACTAAGATGAACTTTAACTTCCTAGAGGTACTGGGATTCTTCCTTGCAAGAACAGCAATCAGTCTACCGATTATCATTATAATAGCCAAGCTATTTGTTTAATATTTAATTGAAATGGAGAGATTAAGATGAGGAAAATCAGGATGAGGCACAGGAGAACTGAAAACAGAATATCGGTATAGGAAACTGTAATTTATCTTGGAGTAGGAGCCTGGATGATGACAGGCTCCTTTTTTATACAAAAAAATAGGTTAAATGAGTGAAAAAAGCAACTATTGGGAGGTTAGAGATGGAAAAAAAGGTGGAGAAGCTATATGAAAAGTATGCAGGAGATCTGCAAAAACTCAGCAAATATATCTATGAAAATCCAGAGCTGGGAAGAAGGGAGGTAAAGGCAGCCAAGGCTCATATGGAGCTACTCAAGGAAAATGGATTTGATATAGATGAGGGAATACTTGGAATAGAAACTGCCTTTATCGCATCCTATACCTCCAAAAAGAAGGGACCAAGGGTGGCCTTCCTGGCTGAATACGACGCCCTTCCTGAGATAGGCCACGGATGCGGCCACAATATCCTGGGAGCAGCCAGCACAGGGGCTGGGCTTATTCTGAAGGAGTTTATGGATGACATAGGGGGAGAGGTACTGGTCTACGGAACCCCGGCAGAGGAAACAGATGGAGCCAAGGTAGATATGGCAAAGGCGGGATTGTTTGATGGCTTGGATATAGCCATGGCGGTACACCCCACTGGGGAGAAGCATATTAAGAGCGGAACCTCCCAGGCCATGGAAGCCATAAGATTTGAGTACCACGGGAAAACAGCCCATGCTGCAGGAATGCCCCATGAGGGAATAAATGCACTGGACGGGGTGATAACCCTTTTTAACTCCATAAATGCAATGAGGCAGCAGGTGAAGGACGGGGATAGAATACACGGGATAGTATCCAAGGGAGGGGAAGCGGCCAATATAATCCCCGACTATGCAGCAGCGGATTTCTATGTGAGAAGCGATACCCGGAAGAACCTCGGAGAGCTGGTTGAGAGGGTAAAGAAGTGCGCCAAAGGGGCGGCTCTAGCCACAGGTACCCAGGTGGAGATATCCAACTATGAGTACACCTTTGAGGACCTGGTAACCAATGAAAAACTATCGGAGGTATATACAAACAACCTGAAGAGGTTAGGAGTAGAGGAGATAGTTGAAGGGAAGGACACGGGATCTACAGATATGGGAGATGTGAGCTACTGCTGTCCTGTGATACACCCCTATTTTCCCATAAGTAAGGAGGCTCTAACGGGACACAGTGTGGAATTTGCAGCAGCTACCCAGACAGAGGAAGCCAAGAAGGGGATGAGGGAAGCTGTGATGGCAATGGTTCTTACGGGCATAGAGGTAATAACGGATGAGAAGATCCTGGGGGAGATTAAGGATGAGTTCTCCCAGATAGAAGGCAAGTAAATTATAAATTATTAACTATAAATTTTTAAAAACCAGGAGGAAGAGATATGAAAAAGATGATGTTAGCAGTGATGGCAGTTGTGGGGTTATTATTTACAGGGTGCGGAGGAAGCAAGGAGGAGTCCAAGGTGATATATGTGGGAACCAACGCAGAGTACAAGCCCTATGAGTACCTTGAAAACGGAAAGATAGTGGGATTTGATATCGACCTTATGGAGGAGCTGGCAGCGTCTATGGGGTATGAGATAGAGTGGAACAATATGAGCTTCGACGGTTTACTGCCGGCACTGCAGTCTGGAAAGGTGGATATGGTAATAGCGGGGATGAGCCCTACTGAGGAGAGAGCTAAGGCTGTTGATTTCACAGAGATATACTACAGCAGTGGTCAGGCGGTACTTGTAAATAAAGAGGTAAACGGAAATGTTTCATCTGAGGAGGATCTCGCAGGTATGGTAGTAGGAGCCCAGCTGGGAACAATACAGGAGAAGATAGCTATGGATCTGGGAGCAGCAGAGGTGAAGTCCTATAACAGCTTTACCGGTGCCATCCTTGATCTGAATGAGGATAAGATAGACGCGGTAATCGTGGGAGATGCAGTGGCAAAGCCATACCTGGACAACAACCCTAAGCTGGTTAAGGCAATGATCGTGGACGGAAGTTCCGACGGGTCGGCAATAGCTCTGAAGAAGGGGAGCAGCGATATGGTTGCTAAGCTAAACAGTCAGATAGCAGGGCTTAAGGCAAGCGGAAAGTATGAGGAGCTTGTGGAAAAGCACTTTAGCGGACAGGAGTAGTCTATGAAGAAAGTTACCATAATGGGAGGAGGAAACGGAGGACTCACAGCAGCATACCACTTTACCAAGGTGGGAAACAAGGTGTGCCTCTACGATTCCATGGAGTACTCTGAAAATATATTCGGGGTAATCAACAGGGGAAACAGTATAGAAGCCCTGGGAGAGGTGGAAGGAGTAGAGTGTGACATTGCAGGGGTTGAGAGGGTGGACAGGATAACCACCTCCATAGAGGAGGCTATGAACTACTCCAAGATAGTGGTGCTCATAGTTCCCTCCTATGCCCAGGAGATCATCTTTGAGAAGATCTATCCCTACCTGAATGATCATATAGTTGTGACAATGCCAGGAAACTTTGCCTCCCTTGTATATAGTAAGTTTCTAAGGGACAGAGGAGTCGAGAGGAAGGCCGTCTTTGTGGACGCCATCTCAATTCCATGGGCCTGCCGTATCGAGTGTGAGGGGGGAGTGGCTATCTACGGAACTAAGACCCACCTTCCTGTGGGAGTATTCCCGGCAGAGATGGGAGAGAAGGTAGTCACAGAACTGGAAGAGATCTTTCCCCTGCCCCTGAAGCTTCTGAAGGATGTGGTAGCTGCAGGAATGGAGAATATAAACTTTGGAGGACATCCCCTTCTGTCGATACTGAATATGGGGATAATGGAAAACTATAACGGGGAGTTTAACTACTACAGGGATACCTGCTCCATTGCCACCTCAAGGGCAGTGGAGGTCATGGAAAGAGAGAGGATAGCCATAGGAGATGCAATGGGGCTGAGGCTGACTCCAGAGCTGGAGGCTATGAACTGCCTCTACAATACAGATTATATGAATGTGTATGAACTCAACAGGAGCTCCTCAGCCCACAGTAAAATAGGGGCTCCATCAAACTCCCACCACAGATATATCACCGAGGATGTTCCCTACTTGGTAGTTCCCTGCTACTCCTTTGCACAAAAGCTGGGGGTTAAGGCGCCTATGATGTATTCGTGCATCACAATAGCAGGAGCATACAACGGGAAAAACTACTTTGAGGAGGGAAGAAGCCTTGGAAGGATGGGAGTAGAAGAGATGAGCAGACAAGAGATGATGGACTACCTTCAGTACGGGAAGTAGGAGAAAAAATTAGAGGGGGAATAGGTTTGAAGTTATGGGGAGGAAGATTTACCGAGAACTCCAGCAAGATACTGGAGGAGTTCAACGGATCCATAGGATTTGATAAGCGTATGTACAGAGAGGATATAGAGGGAAGCATAGCCCACAGCAGGATGCTTGCTGTGCAGGGGATAATTGCCGGGGAGGAGCAGAAGCTCATAGAGGAAGCCCTGGAAGAGATAAAGAGTGAGATAGAACAGGGAGCCTTTACCTTTAATATCGGGGATGAGGACATCCACATGGCAATAGAGAAGAGGCTCATAGATAAGATAGGGCCTGTGGGGGGAAAACTCCATACAGCCAGAAGCAGAAATGACCAGGTGGCTCTGGATATAAGGATGTACCTCAAGAGGGAGGGGAACCTTATAATGGACCTCCTAAGGGATGTTATGGAGGGTATCCACACTAAAAGCGAGGAAAATAAAGGTGTAATAATGCCTGGCTACACCCACCTTCAGAGAGCCCAGCCTGTATCGGCAGCTCACCATTTTATGGCCTACTTCCAGATGTTTAAGAGAGACTATGAAAGAATGGAACAGGCAGTGGAAAGGCTGGATGAGATGCCCTTGGGAGCGGGGGCTCTGGCTGGAACCACCTACAACATCGACAGAGAGTTTGTGGCCAAGGAGCTGGGATTTGAAAAGATAACTGAAAACTCCATAGATACTGTAAGTGACAGGGATTTTATCATAGAGATGAACTTTGTAATATCCATGATCTCCATGCACCTGTCGAGATTCTGTGAGGAGATAGTTATTTGGTCCACTACGGAGTTTTTCTTTGTGGAGATGGCAGACACCTACTCCACAGGATCCTCTATCATGCCTCAGAAGAAGAATCCCGATGTGGCAGAGCTCATAAGGGGGAAGACCGGAAGGGTCTACGGGAACCTTGTGGGGATAATGACTGTGATGAAGGGACTGCCCCTTGCTTACAACAAGGACACCCAGGAGGACAAGGAGGGGATCTTTGATTCCATAGACACTATAAAGATATCACTTATCATCTTCAAGGAGATGTTTGAAACCATGAAGATCAACGGGGATAAGATGTATGAAAACCTAGAGGGAGGATTTATAAATGCCACCGATGTGGCCGATTATCTGGCTAAGAAAGGGGTCCCCTTCAGGGAAGCCCACAGGGTAGTGGGAGAGATAGTGGTTCACTGCGAGATAAATAAGAAGAAGATATCGGAGCTTAAGCTGGAGGAGTTCAAGGAATTTCACTCTGAATTTGGTGAGGATATCCATAAAAAGATAGGTCTGGAAAACTGTGTATGGGAGAGAAACTCCTACGGGGGAACCGGGAAGGAAGCCCTGGCAACACAGCTGGCTAACGGGAAAAAATACTTAAATACAATAGGGGGATAGAAAATGGATGAAAAAAATACAGTTAAAGAGAAGGTAGTGCTGGCATATTCAGGGGGGCTTGATACATCTATAATTGTACCGTGGCTCAAGGAAAACTATGACCTTGAGGTAATAGCAGCATGTATAAATGTGGGTCAGGATGACGACATGGAGGAGGTAAAGAAGAAAGCTATATCTTCAGGAGCAAGTAAGATATATGTGGAGGAGGTAACCGAGGAGTTTCTTTCAGACTATGTATTTAAGGCACTGAAGGCGGGAGCCATGTATGAGGGAAGATATCTCCTAGGAACTGCCTATGCAAGACCTCTTATGGCCAAGAAGCTGGTAGAGATAGCCCACAAGGAGGGAGCTAAGTATATCTGCCACGGGTGTACCGGTAAGGGTAACGATCAGGTGAGATTTGAGGTGGGAGTGGCTTCCTTTGACCCCACTATAAAGATAATAGCTCCATGGAGAGAATGGGATATAGTATCCAGAGAGGATGCCATAGATTATGCTGAGTCCAAGGGAATAGAGCTCAGCGTAACCAAGGAAAAGATCTACTCCAGAGATCAGAATATCTGGCATATCAGCCATGAGGGAGGAGAGATAGAGGGCCTTGGAAATGAGCACAAGGAGGAGGACTTCTATATGATGACAACTGCTCCCAAGGATGCTCCAGATGCAGAGGAGTATGTAGAGGTGGAGTTTTACAAGGGAACTCCAGTGGGAGTAAATGGTGAGAAGCTAGGGCCTGTGGAGCTGGTATCCAAGCTGAATGAGATAGGGGGAAGAAACGGTATAGGAATAATAGATATAGTAGAAAACAGACTGGTGGGGATGAAGTCCAGAGGGATCTATGAAACACCGGGAGGAACCATACTCTACAAGGCACTGGAGGACCTGGAAAGCATCTGTATGGATAAGGATTCTTGGGCCTTTAAAAAGGGAATGGCGCTGAAGTATGCAGAGCTTACATACAACGGTCTCTGGTTCAGCCCGCTGAAGGAAGCTATGGATTGTCTTGTGGAAAAGCTTCAGGATGGAGTAAGCGGTACGGTAAAGCTCAAGCTCTATAAGGGAAATATAAAGGTGGCCGGAAAGTGGAGTGAAAATGCTCTCTACGATGAGGGGATTTCATCTTTCGGTGCAAGTGACCTCTACAACCACAGTGATGCCGAGGGATTCATAAAGCTATTTTCCCTTCCAAGTAAGATCAGCGCTATGAAGTAGAGAAGGAGAGTATTAGCATCTAGGAGTTTGGCACGGAGACAACATTTTAACTGAAGAGAGGCAGGGTGGTAGCAATTTTAAAGGGAAGAAACTTCTTAAAGTTAATGGATTTTACAAGGGAGGAGATCCACTATCTACTGGAGCTTTCAGCTGAGGTAAAGAGAGAAAAGGCTGAGGAAATATTCAAAAAGAGGCTGAGGGATAAAAATATTGCCCTCATATTTGAAAAGGACTCCACAAGAACAAGGTGTGCTTTTGAGGTGGGAGCCAGTGATGAGGGCGCTAAGACAACCTACCTGGGTCCAACGGGAAGCCAGATAGGAAAGAAGGAGTCGGTGAAGGACAGTGCAAGGGTGTTAGGAAGGATGTATGACGGAATACAGTTCAGAGGATATGAACAGGAAGCAGTGGAGGTGTTGGGAGAGTATGCCGGGGTGCCCGTATGGAACGGTCTAACAGATGAATTTCACCCTACTCAGGTACTGGCTGATTTTCTCACAATAAGGGAGGAGTTCGGAGGACTTGAGGGGATAAAGCTAGCCTATCTGGGAGACGGAAGAAACAATATGGGAAACTCCCTTATGGTAGGGAGTGCCCTAATGGGGATCGACTTTACCATAGTAGCTCCAGAGGAGTTTTTTCCAGAAGCCGGGCTCGTGGAGAGGGCTATGGAGATAGCCAAGGAGAGCGGAAGCAGGATAGAGTTTACCTCATCCATTGAGGATGGGGTAAAGGATGCCCAGGTAATCTATACAGATGTATGGGTGTCTATGGGAGAGGATGAAGGTGTATGGAGGGAGAGGGTGGAGAAACTTCTTCCCTATCAGGTAAACAAAGAGGTCATGGAGGTGGCTGGAAGGGAAAGCATATTTCTGCACTGCCTTCCATCATTTCACAACCTGGAGACTAAGATAGGAAGTGAGATCTTTGAACGTTTTGGAATCAGGGAGATGGAGGTAACCGACGAGGTATTTGAGGGAGACAGGTCAAGGGTCTTTGATCAGTCTGAAAACAGACTGCATACAATTAAAGCGATTATGATAGCGACTATGGGGGGATGAATATGAAGAAGATATTGGCAATTTTGATGGTTGTATTACTGGCAGGATGTGGAGCAAAGGAGGAGCAGAAAACATATGTGGTAGGAATGAGTGCTGACTTTGCTCCCTTTGAATACAGAGAGAATGGTGAGATAGTGGGATTTGATGTGGAGCTTGCCAAGGAGATAGAGAAGCAGACCGGGATAAAGCTGGAGCTTCAGGATATAGCTTTTGCAGGGCTTCTTCCGGCTCTTCAGACGGGGAAGATAGATGCAATTCTATCTGGAATGTCTGTAACCGAGGAGAGAAAGAAGGCGGTGAACTTCTCCAAGGCATACTTCAATGTAAGTCAGGTAATTGTAGTGAAAAAGGATGAGGAGAGTATTCAAGGAGGGGAGGATCTACCTGGAAAGAGTGTGGGAGTGGCCCTGGGAACGACCAGTGACACATTAGCAGAGAGTATAGAGGGGATAAACCTAACTAAATACAATAAAACCTATGAGGCGATCCTTGCACTGAATACCTCAAAGATCGATGCAATAATCCTGGACTATCAGCAGGCAAAAAACTTTGTAGGGCAAAATCCGGGACTGAAGATACTGCCTAAGGAGCTTGCCAAGGAGGAGTATGCTATGGCAATAGGAAAGAGTAACTCGCAGCTTTTAGAGGCTATAGACGGAGCTCTTGAGGATATAGTGGGAAGTGATTTTTATGAGGGACTTCTGGAAAAGTATATAGTGGACAAGAAATAAACTTAAGAAAGAAATCAGGAGGAAAAGATAATTTCAGCTAGAATGATACATTAGATGTAGCAATAAATTGTTGAAATTTTGGCCTAAAGGGTGTGGTCCTCCATGAAAGATAATATGTCAAAAATAGTTTTTGAAATGATATGTCTCTCCAATGAGATAAGGCACTATGTGAGAAGATTGTCTAAAAAGTTGGGGATCACTGTAAATGAATTTCTGGTATTAAATGTAATGGGGCTTTCCAATTGTCAGAGAGAGGAGGAGATAAGGGATAAGCTCTATATAGGACACACTATATTTTTGAAGGCTATGGATAAACTCATAGAAAAGGAGTATGTGATCTACAGGGGAGGTACTACCTTTAAGCTGTCCAAGAAGGGACAGGGAGTTCTCAAGGAGATGACCAGGGAAACGACGGATTTCTTTGAATACATCCTCACAGAGGAGGATAAGAAGAATGAGGAGCTCCTCAGGGAACTGAGCCAGAAGATCTCAGACATAAATGTTCTGGGAAAGGGAGACCACCTTTTAAATTAAACAAAACCGGCAGCTCTGGCTGCCGGTTTTTTATTGTTTGAGATCTTTGCTTCAAAAAATAGAGGTGACCAAATTTGAATGATCTTATGAATAGCTACAGGGATAAATAGATTTTACTTTTTAGTTTAACCCGAGCTTTTGAAGGAGCATGATTAGGCTTCTCTTGTCCTCTGCTTCCAGGGGTTCCATTATTCTATCGAGGTCACCCAGACGCTCTGGAAGGACCTTTTCAATCTTTTTTCGTCCCTCCTCTGTAAGGGAAACATAGGTTATTCTTCTGTCCTTTTCTCCCTTTTTCTTCTCCACAAGGGATAGTTTCACCAGGTTATCTATAACAAGGCTTATATTTCCTATTGTGGAGAGACTCCTTTCTATTATCTCACCTACCTTCAGGTCTCCCATGTAGTATAGTATCTCCAATACATCAAACTGACTTACTGTAAGGTTGTTCTTTTTTAATGTTTCCTGACTTTTTTTTAGGACTGTCTGCTGGCACCTGTTTAGTGCTATATACAGCCTAAGGTTTAATTTATTATCATCTATATATTCCATATAAAAACTATACCTGTAATTATATGCAACTGCAAGGACTTTTTAAAGAATCATCCAGCTAAGTTATAGGTGGAAATTTTAAGTTTAAGGGGGTAAACCAGCAGTGGAGAGGGTCTTAGAGGCTTTGGATGTTCTACAAGTATAGCAGTTAAAAAGAAATTGTTGACAATATATCAAGTTAGATATATTATTTGTGTGTGAAGAAGTTGTTAGCAAGTTAAGAGGAATTAGAGTTTAACTTTCACCTGTTAAA
Organism: uncultured Fusobacteriaceae bacterium; assembly: GCA_964430145.1. Taxonomy (GTDB): domain Bacteria; phylum Fusobacteriota; class Fusobacteriia; order Fusobacteriales; family Fusobacteriaceae; genus Propionigenium. Next base: position 19,816 of record CAYSGC010000017.1, read on the forward strand.
AGATATTTTATAAGCAGATAGTTAAAATTTTTTAAATAAATATATCGAGTTAGATATATTTTGGGAGAGATTTTAATTTTTTCCTGAAAGTTATTATTATTGATGGTTTTTATAAAAGGAGTAGTGAAATTATGAATTTAGATTTAATTAGAGAAGGTATTGAAACTAAGGTATATCACGTCTCTTCCGATACAAAGGTTCCTCTCCATGAGCATGCAGATCAGGATGAAGTGTTTTACTGTATAAAGGGTTCAGGTTTTGGAGTATTGGAAGATAGGGAAGTGGAGCTGAAGGTAGGAGACACATTTGTTGTCCCAGCAGGAACGATGCACTCCCTCAGAAGTGATGGTGACATATATGTGACGGCTATTCTTGTACCTGTAAACAGAATTATATGTCAGTGCAAACAGGTAAGCTATGGGGATATCAGGAAAGCAATGGTTGGTGGTGCCCGTACTATTGAGGAGATAAAGGAGATCACAGGAGCAGGAACAGGCTGCGGTGGCTGTACTGGAGAGATAGAGAAGATACTGTCGGTTGCCTGTGGATGTAAAGGGGTTTCTATGGAAGATGTGGTCAATGCAGTAAAGGGTGGAGCAGATACACTTGAGAAGGTTGAAGAGGCCACAGGAGCAGGAACAGGCTGTGGAAGGTGTAAAGCCCTGCTACAAAATGTTATTGATACAAAAAGGTAAGTAAGCATTGTGATTATATAGAGATTCAGGATATCAGAGTTCCTGGGTATAGGATATTATTTAATCAATCTATTATTGAGGAGGAGCTATGTTTAAACGTATCGATCACGTAGCATTTACTGTTAAAGATATGGAGAGATCTGTTAATTTTTATGAGGAGTATTTGGGCTTCAAGAAATACTCTGAGCACGGTGTACCTGTTCCCACAGTGGAAAAGATAGCCTACCTGAAGGTGGGGGATACTATTTTAGAGCTGATACATATGCCAGATAGTTCAGGCTCAGCGGATAAGGGATTTCACTTCTGCCTTGAAAGTGATGACTTTGATGGAGACTATAGCCGGCTAAAGGGTGCCGGTGTACCTATTGATACTGAACCTCATCCAGTTGAAGCAAGGGAGGCAAGGGAAGAGGGATGGCGTAGAGTTGTATTTACAGGTCCAGATGGAGAGCTGATAGAGTTTAGGGGATAGGGACCTTCAGTACACTTAAAACCTTAGCAGCTATAATTTTTGACTCAGTGAAGACTAAAGAGAAAAGAAGAGAGAGTATTAAAAAAAGACCTCAAAGTTAGAGGTCTTTTTTAATGCATTAAATATCACTTAGTACCTTGATTACCTTTCCCACAGCCACCAGCTTCTCTCCTGGTCCTATAAATATAGGAGGATAGTTGGGGTTGTCACTCATGAGGGCTATGTAGGATTCGGTGATCTTGAGTCTCTTTACATAGGCTTCATCGTCTACGAGAAAGGCTCCGATCTCCCCGTTCCTAATCTCCACATCTTTTCTGCATATTATTATGGAACCATCCTTTATAGTGGGCTCCATGGAATCTCCCCATACATTGACACCGAAGGTCTCCCCCGGATTTTTTATGCCCGGGATGGAGAGGTAGTCTGTAATCTCACCGTCATTCAATGCTCCTGTACCGGCGCTGACCCTTTCATAGACAGGGATGCTGCTAAGATTTAGAAAGTTATCTGTGAGACTGGTATTGCTTCCGGCGTTTTCCTTGAGATTTTTTACCTCGCTTCTCATCCTGGAAAGCTCCTCCATTATAATATCGGGAGTCCTCTCGATGGCAGCAAGATACTTTAGGTTCTCGGTCTCTCTAGTGTCCAGCTCCAGACCCTTGGCGATCTTTTCTAAGACCTCCTCACTGGGAGGGTTTTTTACCTCTCCCCTCTCTATGGAGTTGAAGTATGACTGGGTGATACCGATTAATTTTGAAAATTTATTTTGACTATAGCCTAGCTTAGTTCTTCTTTCCTTGATAAAGCTCTTAAAATCCATAAAATCATCTCCTTATAGATGTTTATAGTTAATTATAGTTTTTTTCGCCTTTTTTTTCAAGTGTTTCAGGGATATTTCAAAAAAATATTATAAGTTATTGACATTTATAGGTAGGAAGGTTATACTAGTTATATATAAATATAGATAGAAAATACGTTTAAGGGGGCATATCTATGAGGATAGTATTTAAGAGGGGAAAATGGTTTGTGGCTTTTAGCGAAGCGGTGCTTGTGTGTGATATAAATCAGGTGGATGACAAATTTATAGTTTCCTTTGATACTAACGGAAAGAGGATAAGCCTTCATACGAGAAACTTAGATGAGACCTTCAGGGTCCTTGAGGGGATATATGACAGAAACAGCTGTGCCAGGCACTATTAGAGCGGCTATATTTTCGCTCCTGCTCTACCTTTTAGAGCTTGAAAACATAGAGCTTACTTCGTTTGACAAAAATAGAATCTTAATATATAGTAAGTAGTGATACTACTTACTTTTTTTATTTTGGGGAGGAAGTATCTAGAAAGGAAGAGTAAGGATAAATATGAAGATATCTATGTTAGGAAGTGGTAGTGGCGGAAATGCTACCTTTATAGAGACAGAGGGGGTAAAATTCCTTATAGATGCCGGATTTAGCGGAAAAAAGCTAAAGGAGAAGCTGGAAGGTATCGGTGAAAGTATTGAGGAGATAGAGGCCATCCTTATAACCCATGAGCATGGGGACCATATAATGGGGGCCGGGATACTATCTAGAAAGTACGACATACCAATATACATTACTAGGGAGAGCTATGAAGCCGGTATAAAGAAGCTGGGGAATATAGAGGAGAAGAACCTGAT
>CAYSGC010000018.1:0-22339 GCA_964430145.1 uncultured Fusobacteriaceae bacterium
GACGGGGGATCCAACTACTGGACCTTCTTTATAGAGGGGGAGTTTTAAGTTAGTTCGTTACTTCTCTCTTGAAAAAGAAGTAACCAAGAGTTCAAGACTTTCGGCAACTGACTTTTCATGCAGTGTCAGATTATTCTTTCCTTTTAAGGACTCTAGATAGAACCTAAATAGTAAAACGGAAAGACGTAACCTATTATTGTGGTGCTCAACGTCTGCCTTCAGTCACTTATTTAATCCCCTTAAAGGCTAAACTATAAAATCCATGTAGCTTTAAAAAATTTTACCAATAAAAAACCACCCTGCACACTTACAGGGTGGTTTTATTTAGATCTCCTTTTCTACTAATTCAGTTAATTCATCCAGTTCAGGGAATCTTCCCTCTGCCTTCTTGGAAAAGATTAGCTTTTCATCCCACTTTACCTCAAAAGCCCCACCAGATGAAGGGATTAATTTAAATTCTGAAACTTCCTTCTTATAGAGTCTTACCAAGACTCCCAGAGCACTCACTGCTCTTTGACCATATCCTCACGATACACAAAACTCAATAGACAATACTGGCTTCATATTCTCCTCCTATTTTCTTTACTTGTTTTATCAAGAATATTATACCATAAAGTTTCATGCTTCCCTTTAATTTTTTTAAAAAAATCCCCTTCTTTACCGTATCTTTACCCAGGAAATTTATAATAGGTGTAACAAAAGAATTAAGAACAGTTACAACACTTTTTAATATAGGAAGGAGACTGATAACTATGGAAAATATATATGCAATTATAAAGAAGGGCGGATCTCTCAAGAGATATTGTTATAAAAATGGTTATAAGCTGGAGGAGGTTATCTCTGTAAAGGATGTGGACACTAACAGGGTCTCAGCTGCTCTTTCAAAGCATGGTCTGAAATTTCCCAGTAGGAAGGACTCCTACAGAGGATACTATATAAGGGTCAGCAAGGGTAGCATCTTTACGGGAATGGCCGGGTACTTCCTCAACCTCTTCACGGAAGATTCCTATGTCTCCATGAAGATCAAGGAGTCCTTCTATGGAGGGACCGAGGTGCCATTTTCCTTTTAAACATTCGTTACTTCTCTCTTGAAAAAGAAGTAACCAAGAGTTCAAGACTCTGATAATTGTCTTTTCGGGCAATTCCAAAGTTTTCGTTCCTTTTCAAGGCTCTAGATAGAACCTAAATAGTCAGACGGAACGAGGTATTTCTTTACTGTGAAGTTAAACGACTATCAAAATCCAAATAAAGTTCAAATGAAAAAGAGCTGAAGAAGCCCAGAGTTTATAGTACTCCCCTGTAACCCTCTCACCTTTCAGCTCTTTTTTCTGTTTATCTAAGATATTTTCAAAAGGCCATCTTTTTATTTAAAGAATGGGGTTCATAGTCGTTAGACTGCTACGTCGTTTCGTTAAAATCCTTTAGGCTCTGTAGAGAACCCAACAAAGAAACGAAAAATACGATTTACTCAAGAAGACAATTATGAACCCCTAGATCTTCTTTGGGTACTTTCTTGCATCATGGTAAGAAAGTACCTCGCTCTCTTTCGGAGAGTGAAATATCATTTTTATCAAAAAAATTATTAACCATCCAACTCACAGAATATCTCGTGAATATTTCCGTCGGGGTCTGCAAAGAGGGCACACCTCTGATTCCATGGTGTATCAAAGGGAGGTTTTATAGCCTTGGACCCCTTTAGAACTAACTTTTCATAGGTTACGTCCACATCTTTCTTATCGGTGCATGGAAAAGCTAACTCAAATTTTTGTCCAGAGCCCCTATCCTTGAACTCCCTGCTGTAGTCATGCATAACCTTCCTCTCACAGATTGCAAACCTTACTCCCTCACTTACAAACTCAACATACTCTCCCAGGTCGGTCTTTACTTTAAATCCCAGGACCTCTCTATAGAACTTTTTCATTACTTCAATTTCATCGGTCCAGATAGTAACTAAACTTATTTTCGTTTTCATATAGGATAACCTCCAAACTCTATGATTTAGAAGGTTAACACTATTATTCATAAAAATCAATTTTATAATTAATCTTTTATTTGCGACCGTATACATATGTCGGACTCCACAGAATATCTCTACTTCCTTCGTTCGGCAGATTAGGTTCTATCTAGCACCTAGTCTAAAGTAAGAAAATCAGAGATTAAATCTTTAGCTTTTTATTAATTTATCAAAATTTATGATATGAGCATTTCTCTCCATCCAATAAAGAGAGTTTTTTTAATTTTTTCTATTATGAGAATACTATTTTGATAATCTCTTCCTAATTTCATTAATCTTTTTTTCAGATACTCCTAAAGCTTTTTCAAATTTTCCACTAGGTGTCTCAAGAAAGAACTCATCTGGTTTAATTATATCTATATATTCTTTAAACTTCTCTATATCTACATCTGAGTCTGAAATATCTTTTAGAAATGTAATATCTAAAATGAATTTTCCAGAGTACTGTTTGTTAAAACTAGCTATGTTTGAAACATGCTCTTCTAAAGTATAGCCCTCCAGAGGCCTGAGAATCTTCTGGAACTTTTCCTCGGTGGTAACCATCAATTCTCCTATTATTTCATCACACTCATTCAAAACGTCTATATATCCTTCTCTGTTTACTAAGTATCCATTACATAATAACTTTACAACAATGTTATTATCTTTTAACAATCTTATTATATCTAAGATTTCACTATTTGCAAGGGCTTCTCCATCAGGGTCGATGAAAACATATTCAATCCTTTCTTTTATTATAACTTTTTCCAGTTCTACTAAGAATCCTTTCGTTTCTTCAAAATAAAAGCTCTCTTCAGTTTTAACTTTAGTTCTTCCCAATGGACAGAAAATACAGTCAAAACTACAATAATTTTCAGGAAGCGGATTTATGTTTATACACCTCATGTTATTAGCCCCTAAATAAACGTCACTTATAGAAAATGGCTCCATTAATATATTCCCCCTTGGTGATTTTAATTTTATTCTAAAAAATATAGTACTATATTTCACAATGATTGTCAATTTCAGATAGTACACAACTTAAAAACATTTTTTAAATCCCATATTCTCTAAAGTACAAGGAACTTACCATTAGCCCTCCTCTATTATTCATAAAATAAAAAAAGAGACGACATAATGTCGTCTCTAATATATTAAGCGATTATACTAGCTCGATAATAGCCATTTCAGAAGAATCTCCTCTTCTTACAGTAGTTCTTATGATTCTAGTGTATCCACCGTTTCTCTCAGCGTACTTAGGAGCGATTTCGTTGAATAGCTTAGCTACAACTGCATCGTCTCTAAGGAATGCGAATGCTCTTCTTCTAGCAGCAAGATCTCCCTTTTTACCAAGAGTAATCATTCTCTCAGCAAACTTTCTTAATTCCTTAGCTCTAGTAACAGTTGTTTCTATTCTCTCTTCTCTTAAGATAGAGATAGTTAAGTTCATAAGCATAGCTTTTCTGTGGTCAGATCTTCTACCAAGTTTTCTATAGTTCTTGTTATGGTTCATTACTCAGGATCCTCCTTACTTTTATTATTCAACAGATCCGTTAGAAGCAAGATCAAATCCTAGGTCCTTCATCTTCTCAAGAATTTCATCAAGAGACTTTCTTCCTAGGTTTTTGATTTTAAGAAGCTCGTTTAGCGATAGTCTCGCTAACTGTCCAACTTCCTCGATTCCAGCCTTCTTTAAACAGTTAAATGATCTTACAGTTAGATCTAACTCTTCGATCTTAAGGTGTAGTACATCCTCACCTTGATCTTGACCTTCCTCTTCCTCTTCTTCTTCCTCTAGATCTCCTCTTAAGCTCTCCATCTTGCTTCCAATCTCTAGGAATGGATCGAAGTGGAACTTTAGAAGCTCTACAGCATAAGAGATACAATCTCTTATCTCTACGCTTCCGTCAGTTTCAACATTAAGAGTTAATTTATCAAAATCGGTCATTCTTCCAACCATTGTATCCTCCACATGGTAAGATACCTTCTTGATTGGAGTATAGATTGCATCTACAGCGATGTAATCTACTGGCCAGTCTTTCTTTTCGATTTCGTCAGCAACTACGAAGCTCTCACCAGTATCTACTAGGAACTCCATATTTACTTCCCTATCAGTTGTTACAGTACAGATAACCTGCTCAGGATTAACAATTCTAATCTCAGCATCAGGAATGATGTCTGCAGCTGTAATTACTCTTGGACCTTTCACAGAAAGAGTCATTCTCTTTTCACCAGGAGTCTCAGTAGCTATAACTATCTCTTTAACGTTAAGTACTAGATCAGTTACAGATTCTTTAACACCTTCCATAGTAGAGAACTCATTTAGTACTCCCTCTATCCTAACACCTTTTATAGCTGCTCCAGGAATTGAAGAAAGTAATACTCTTCTTAGGGCGTTCCCTAATGTGTGTCCATATCCTCTATATAGAGGCTCTACAATGTATTGACCTCTGAAATCGTTTTCCTTAACTTCAGATATGTTAATACTTCTTGCATGTTTTTCAATTTTTAACATCTAATCAACTCCTACGAAAAGGGTTTATTATCTAGAGTAGAACTCAACGATCATGTCTTCGTTTAATTCGAAGTCTAGGTCGTCTTTAGTTGGGTTCTGAAGAACTTTTCCAGAGAATCCAGCCTTATCTAGCTCTAACCATGCAGGTGTGTTAGCATCTTCTACTGCGTTCTTGATGATCTCAATGTTCTTTGAGTTCTCGATTACAGTGATTACGTCTCCAGCCTTTACTCTGTATGAAGCGATGTTAACTTTTCTTCCGTTTACTGCAACGTGACCGTGTGATACAACCTGTCTAGCTTGTCTTCTAGTCTTAGCTAGTCCTAGTCTGTATACTACGTTGTCAAGTCTTCTCTCAAGGTACTGAATAAGGTTTAGACCAGTTACACCATCTTTTCTTGTTGCCTCAGCGTATAACTTTCTGAACTGCTTCTCCATTACATTGTATATAAACTTTGCTTTTTGCTTTTCTTTTAACTGAATTGCGTATTCAGTTGGTTTTCTATTTGCGTTAGGTCTTGGTCCTCTCTTAGAAGATTTGTTTACTCCTAAAACAGATGGATCGATACCAAGAGCTCTACATTTCTTTAAAACGGGCTGTCTATTAATTGCCATTTGTCTTATACTCCTCCTTTATAGAATTTACTTTCAAAAATGAGCGTTTAACTTCTACGAGTTAAATTCAATAAGTAGGTGAACTACACTCTTCTTCTTTTTGGTGGTCTACAACCATTGTGTGGAACTGGAGTTGCGTCAGTTATTCTAGTAACCTCTAGCCCAGCAGCCTGAAGCGATCTGATTGATGCCTCTCTACCTGATCCAGGTCCTTTCACCTTTACTTCTACTTTTTTCATTCCATTTTCCATAGCTACCTGTGCTGCTTGCTCAGCTGCGATCTGTGCTGCAAATGGAGTACTTTTCTTAGTTCCCTTGAATCCTGATGTACCACCAGATTTCCAAGTGATAACTCTTCCCTCAGTATCAGTGATTGCAATAATCGTGTTATTGAAGTTTGAGTGTATGTGAGCTATTCCAGTAGGAATATTTTTTAATTTCTTTTTAGTCTTAGTGACTTTCTTCTTTGCCAACTTGAGTTACCTCCTTACTATAATCTGCACCTCTAAATTCGTGCGGCTATTATTTTCTTACTGGTCTTTTAGGACCCTTTACAGTTCTTGCGTTTGTCTTAGACTTCTGACCTCTTGCTGGTAGGTTCATTCTGTGTCTAAGTCCTCTGTAACATCTGATGTCCTGAAGTCTCTTGATGTCAAGTCTAACTTCTTTTCTCAGATCTCCCTCTACCTTGATTCCATCAATGATAGCTCTGATCTTGTTAACTTCTTCCTCAGTTAGGTCTTTAACTCTTGTGTTAAAGTCTACTCCAGCCTCAGTTAAGATCTTTTTTGAAGTTGTGTGTCCGATACCGAAGATATAAGTAAGCGAAATCTCAACTCTCTTATTTCTAGGGATATCTACTCCTGCGATTCTAGCCAATGCTTTTCCTCCTCTTCACGAAAATTTATATATTTGCCGGTATATTAACCGACGAACACTTTCTTCGGCATGCCCCATTCGTAACGAACAGGAGTGACCCTACGGCTCACATGCCTTTACAGTACCTGATATCAGTACTATATTTTGTTGCTTAGGATAATTAATTATCCCTGTACCTGCTTGTGCTTAGGATTCTCACAGATTACTCTGATCTTACCGTGTCTCTTGATAACCTTGCACTTGTCGCAGATTGGTTTTACAGACGCTCTTACTTTCACCTGATTACCTCCCATTGATTCTGCATCTCTTACGGAATTTCCGAGATTGTGCTACAGAAAGGAATTATCCCTTCTTTCTGTAAGTTATTCTTCCCTTTGAAAGGTCGTAAGGTGAAACCTGTACAGTAACCTTGTCTCCAGGTAATATCTTAATGTAGTGCATTCTCATCTTTCCTGAGATGTGTCCTAAAATTACGTGACCGTTCTCTAGCTCTACCTTGAATGTTGCGTTTGGTAGTGCTTCAAGAATAGTACCTTCTAATTCGATAACATCTTTCTTCGCCATAGTTCCTCCTACCGAACAGAAATTCATATTATTGTAACATCTTTACCACAAAAAGTCTACTGTTTTTTGACTTTTTTTTAGCCTTCCAGTTTGCTCAAAACTACTGGTTTTCCATCGATTATAGCCACTGAATGCTCAAAGTGAGCAGAAAGTTTTCCGTCCTTAGTTACAGCTGTCCATCCATCGTTAGTTACATATACTTTGTACGATCCGGCGTTGACCATTGGCTCAAGGGCTAGAACCATTCCGTTCTCAATCTTAAGTCCTCTACCCTTTCTTCCGAAGTTAGGTAGTGCAGGCTCCTCGTGCATCGATTTACCTACCCCATGACCACAGAAATCCCTTACTACAGTGAATCCATGTTTTTCAACATATTTTTGAACGGCATTTCCCACATCTCCCAGTCTGTTCCCTACGATCATGTGTTCAACACCAATATCTCTGGCATTTCTAGTTACCTCTATAAGACGCTTTGCTTCATCGCTTACCTCTCCTACCGGGAAGGTAATAGCTGAATCCCCAAAGTATCCGTTTAGGTTGGTTACCACATCTATACTTACAAGGTCTCCCTCCTTAAGTATCTTGTCCTCCCTAGGAATCCCGTGAACTACCTCGTTGTTCACAGATATGCACGAAGCTGCAGGATATGGATTTTCAGGTCCTCCTACCCCTATAGTTGCAGGGATTGCTCCCTGGCTTCTCACATACTTCTCTATGATGTTGTTTAACTCCATAGTTGAAATTCCCGGTTTGATATGTGGCGGAAGTACCTCCTCATATAACCTTGCGATTATCTGGTTGGCCTCCCTTATCTTTTCTATTTCCTCTAAATTGTAGATTGCCATCTATACATCCTTTCTATTCCCAGATCTATTATCCAAGAAGTGCAAACATATCTTCAGTTACCTTAGATACGTCCTGTGTTCCGTCTACCTCTGCCATTACTCCCTTTTCATCATAGAAAGCGAAAAGTGGTGCTGTCTGTGCGTGGTAAGCTTCCAGTCTGCTCTTTACAGTTTCAGCTGTATCGTCCTTTCTGATGTAAAGCTCTCCGCCACAGTAGTCACACTTACCCTCTTCCTTAGATGGGTTGAACTCTACGTGGAATGATGCTCCGCACGTCTTACACATTCTTCTACCAGTGATTCTGTCTGTGATTAGCTCATCTGGAACATTTAGAGAGATTACCTTATCCAGGGCAATTCCCATCTCCTTCATAAGTACTTCTAGAGCCTCTGCCTGAGCTAGAGTTCTTGGGAAACCGTCTAGGATGAATCCCTTCTTACAGTCTTCCATAGCCAGTCTGTCCTTGATGATTCCGATGATTGTAGAATCAGGTACAAGCTGTCCCGCCTCGATAAATTTCTTAGCTTCCATTCCCATCTCTGTTCCTTCAGAGATAGCTGCTCTTAGTATGTCTCCAGTAGAGATCTGAGGGATACCATACTTCTCGATTAAGAATTTAGCCTGAGTACCCTTTCCTGCTCCAGGAGCACCGAATAACATTAAGTTCATCAATACCTCAACTCCTCGTTAATTTTTTAATACACAAAGTATATTATACAATAAAAAAGTGGATTTTGCTAGGGTTGGAGGCAAAAGAGGAGAGGTCTTTTTGAGCTGACCTCTCCTCTTTTTAAACTATGATATTGTTAGTTTTCTTTAAGTTATTCAATACTTTTGTCTTAATGTAACTTCGCACCTTTCTCTTGAAAGAAAAGTAACCAAAAGTTCAAGACCTTCGATAATTGTCTTTTAGGGCTATTGCAAAGTTTCCGTTCCTTTTCACCGGCTCAAGATTGAACCTATCCTGTTAGACGGAACGAAGACACTTCCTTACTGTGATGCTTGACGACTATCTCCGGTCATTCATAAAGGTTTCTATATACTTTTTACACCTATAATTTAACTTTAGGTTTCTCCTTAGTTAGGGAGAAACCGTTAAGAAGGGATGAGGGTTGTTAGTCGGTTAAAAGTACAACCTTCTTATTTGTTGCATTCAGTCTTATCTTGGCTCCTATTGGCATGGTGAACATTGGGTGGGTGTGGGAGCAGTCCACCTCAGCCAGGAATGGGAAGTCATAGTCGCTCCCAAGTACCTCCTGGAGAACCTCATAGGACTTTCTTCCCGTTCCACTGTCCTTGAATAGTTCGTGCTTTCCGATAATGAGTCCCCCAATCCTATCGAAGATCCCGTCTACCTTTAGGTGGGAGAAACTTCTCTCCACGGTAGCTATATCACAGAGGGAATCCTCTATAAACAGTATATCTCCCTCCTTTATCTCAGGCATATACTTGCTTCCCCAGATTCCTCCCATGGTATTGAGGTTACCTATGATTAGCCTTCCCTCGACTTTTCCCTCTTTAAGGGTGAGCCACTCATTGCTTCTTCTGTCCTTCTCCCTCTCCTGTTTCTCCCAGTCGATAAACTCCTCCGTCCAGAACTCGGGGATCTCATACTCATATTCCTTTTCCGTAGGTTTTACAAGGATGTCCTCAAAGTATCTGTAGGTCATCTCATTGTAGGGCTCCAGCTCCCCGAAGGATGCCACAAGGGCTGGTCCATAGTAGGTGGATATCCCCGTCTGGGCATATATCCCCATTAGGATGGCCGTCACATCTGAGTAACCTATTACAATCTTGGGGTCTTTTTTAAAGGCCTCATAATCTATGTATGGAAGCAGTGAATTGGAGTTCATCCCTCCTATAGCCGACATGATGCACCTTACCTCTGGGTTTCTTATGAGTTCATTGAGCTCCTCGGCCCTCTCCTTGATGCTGCCCGATCTGTAGTAATCGGATTTCCCGGTCAACCTCCCCTCTAAGACCTTGAATCCCTTCCTCTCTAAAAACTCCTTCCCCCTCTTAAACCTCTTGGGACAAAACCTTGTTATAGGAGTTGATGGTGAAAACATACCTATTGTGTCTCCAGCTTTCAATTTCATTCTATTCCCCCCTTTATTTTTTGAACCATCATATCATCTTTTCCTCCCCAATTCCACCTCTAATTTATATCGCCTTATGAAATACTAAGGTCCAAAACTCCCTTCAATCAAAAGATAAAACTTTGCCACGAATTACATCAACCTATACAAATTCAAATAACGGGGTTCATAGTCGTTGAACTCCACAATTAAAATCTGCTTCGTTCCGTCATGCTTCTTCAGGCTCTGTAGAGAGCCCGGTAAAGGAACAAGAAATATGTAGTTTCCATAAAACCCCTAGATCTTCTTTGGGTACTTTCTTGCATCATGGTAAGAAAATACCTCGCTCTCCTTGGAGAGTGAAATAGAATTCTTTCCCTATTAAAAAAAGAGAGCAAGACACTTAAGTGCCTGCTCTCTTAATATCTATACTTCAGCTTCAGCATTACCCTGTTTTCATTGAACTCATCCTTCTTCTCCTCGGCACCTATCTGATAGTTTGCATAGGCAGCCTCCAACGAAAGGTGTCCCACATCCACACCCATTCCCATGCTGGAGTAGTTATTGTTGGCCATATCCCTCATTCCTCCCGCTTCTGTGCTTTCATCTACATAGGAGAATCCAAAGTCCCCCTTTATAAAGGGGCTCACCCTGCTCTCCTTGTTGAATGAGTACTTCAACTCGGTATATATTGGCATTACCTTCTCAGAGTTGGAGAGGGTAGCATCGTGGGTATTGAGGCTTATATTGAAGTTTTTATACTCCATCCCGGTAGTGTCCTGGGAGAAGGCTCCTGTAAAAATAAGACATATCATCAAAACAAACAATAATCTTCTCACGATATCCCTCCTTTGCTTCCGTCCAATAAAAGAATTTATCCATTAAAGTATGGTATCATTCTTTATGTGTTTTGTCAATTTTCATTCAGGTTAAGAGTTCCTGAAAACCCTCTTTTAATACCTATACTCTATATTGAGAAGTATCCTGTTTTCCGATACTCCCTCCGCATCATCCCTGTACTCCACATTGTAGTTGGCAAAGGCAAGCTCTATAAGGAGGTCTCTTACAGCTATTCCTCCCCCTATACTGTAGTAGCTGTTTTCAAAGATATCTGCCGCCTCATCACCGTCAGCGCCTTAACCCACGTAGTTGAATCCTAACTCCCCCTTTATAAAGGGTTTATAGCCTCTACCTGTTAAGAAGTGATACTTCATCTCTGTATATACCGGTATGATCCTCTCCTCATTGGACAGGGTCAGCTCATGAAACTCCACCTTCATGGTGAGGCTTTTGTGTTCAAGGTGGTGAATTCCTCTAAAAATACCTCTATATTTATCACTAGCAGGAGGGGGATAGCTATCTTTTTCATCTTCTGCTCCTTGGGGAAGGTATTATATCAAGATACCACCCCAAAGGTCACCCTTCAACTTACATCTTCTTTAAAAAATTAAGATAGTTCAGCTACTAAAACTATAAAAACTTCTGTCCCTATTACACAACCAGCTACTTCCTCTTCTGAAACTATATTGAGACTTTATAAAGTTTTGATCTATTAAGAATTTTAAAAAAAGATAAGGCTCTATTAAAATTGGAGTTCATAGTCGTTGAGCTTCACAACAAAAACCTAATCCGTTCCGTTATACTTCTTTAGGCTCTGTAGAGAGCCCAGCAAAGGAACGAAAAATTTGCAGTACCCAAGAAGAAAATTATGAGCTCCTAGATCTTCTTTGGGTACTTTCTTGCATCATGGTAAGAAAGTACCTCGCTCTCCTTAGAGAGTGAAATGAGATTTTGTTACTTTAGGAAGATATGAGTTTTAAAAATATAGAGAGATTAAAAAGAAAAAGGTTTAAGATTTTATAAGGTAACTCAGATTTCCCTCTGGGAAACTGAGTGTTTGTAAATATACTCAGAAACACCTTCGTTATTTACAAACAAAAAGACACGAACTATTTAGTTCGTGTCCTACAAGATCTATATGAAACCTTTATATTCTCTCATTACAAGGTGTGCATTTATCTGCTGTACCGTATCAAGAGCTACTCCCACTACGATGATGATTCCAGTTCCTCCGAAGAAAACAGGAAGCCCCATTGCGTTGAAGATAGCAATCGGAAGTACCGATATTGCTGCAAGGAAGAGAGCTCCTCCCCACGTAATTCTTGTAACTACCTTTTCAAGGTATTCTACAGTTTCCTGTCCTGGTCTGATTCCAGGAATAGTTCCTCCACTCTGTCTCAGGTTGTCTGCAACCTTCTCAGGGTCAAACATGATAGCCGTGTAGAAGAATGCGAAGAAGATAATAATTCCAGCAAACACAATCAGATATACTGGGTGTGTCTGAGTGAATATTCTGCTAAGCATTATTCTTCCTGGCATCTCAGCTGGAAGTGAATTCACTATTAGTGATGGGATAGTCATAAGTACAGATGCAAAGATAACAGGCATTACCCCGGAAGTGTTAAGCTTCAGAGGCAGGTATGTGCTGTCTGCAACTCCGCTCTTTCCTCCAAATCCTCTTCCCACATAGTGGATAGGGATCTTTCTCTGTCCAAGTTGGAAGAGAACTATTCCGGCTACAGTTGCAAGGGCAGCTAAAGCTACGATTACAAGTAGTGGAAGAAGGAACTTATTTCCTCTCATATTTTGCACTGTCTGAACGACAGACGAAGGCATTCTTGAAATAACATTCAAGAAGATTAATAGTGATACTCCGTTACCAATACCCTTAACGGATATCTGCTCTCCTACCCACATAAGGAAGACAGTACCAGCAGTCAGTGTAGTAACTGTAGTCATTATAAATCCAAACCCTGGAGTCATTACAAGTCCCATTGACTGAAGCCACATACAAACACCGAATCCCTGAATAAGGGCAATTACGATAGTTAGGTATCTGGTCCACTGGGTGATCTTATTTCTTCCAGATTCTCCTTCTTTTTGAATCTCCTCTAGCTTAGGAATGATAACCGCCAGCAAGCTCATCACGATGGAGGCATTGATGTATGGCATTACTCCCAGTGCGAAGATTGAAACTCTTTGGAAAGCACCTCCGGAGAACATATTGATGTACCCCAGCAGGTCATTCTGAGCTGTCATACTAGCAAGTCTGCCGATGTCCACACCTGGTGCAGGGATATGTGTCCCTACTCTGGCTACAAGGAACATAAGCAGCGTAAAGATTATTTTCTGTTTCAGCTCCGGAACTCTTCCGATAGCTGCTAACTTCTCATTAAATCTTTCAAATAGTGTCAAAACCGCTCCCCCTTCATCTCTAACATGTATGCATTAAAAGACCAACTAAAGAGTTGGTCTTTTAAGAAAAAGAAGTATTACTTTTTAGCGTTTCCAGCAACGTCAGCGAAAGTCTTTACTTCGATGATCTCTACAGATCCACCTTTAGCTTCAATAGCTTCCTTTGCAGTAGCTGAAACTTTGTGAGCTTTAACTGTAAGTTTCTTCTCAAGGTTTCCTTTTCCAAGAATCTTGATTCCATCGATCATCTTTTTAACGATTCCAGCTTCTAATAGAGCCTCAGGAGTTACTACAGCTCCCTCTTCGAATCTGTTAAGAGTCTCAAGGTTTACAAGAGAGTAGTTCTTCTTGAACGCGAAGTTCTTGAATCCTCTCTTAGGAACTCTTCTGATGATAGGCATCTGCCCACCTTCGAATCCAGCGTGTACTCCACCACCAGATCTAGACTTCTGACCGTTGTGCCCTTTACCTGCAGTTTTACCCTGTCCAGAAGATTCTCCTCTTCCGATTCTCTTTCTAGATTTTCTTGGCACAGAAGGCTTTAACTCGTTTAATTGCATTATCCTTGCACCTCCTCTACCTTAAGTAGGTAAGATACTAAATGTACTTTACCTTTGATGTCAGCAGTTGCCACGTGCTCTACAGTCTGGTTGATCTTCTTAAGACCTAGAGACTTTACAGTAGCGATGTGGTTTTGCTTTCTTCCATTCATACTCTTTACAAGAGTTAGTTTAAGCTTTGCCATTTTCTCTCTTACCTCCTTCTAGCTTAAGATATCCTTTACTTCTTTACCTCTTAGTGCAGCTACTTCTTCAGCTGTTCTAAGAGCTTTTAAAGCCTCGATAGTTGCTCTAGCAACGTTAGCTTTAGTTCTTGATCCTCTGATCTTAGTTAGGATGTTGTGTACTCCTACTAGCTCAAGAATCTCTCTACAAGCAGAACCAGCGATTACTCCAGTACCCTCGTATGCAGGTGCCATCCATACAGATGATCCTCCCCAGTTTCCAACGATCTCGTGCGGGATAGTAGCTCCCTTAAGAGATACGTCTACCATGTTCTTTTGAGCGGCTGCGATAGCCTTCTTTATAGCATCAGGAACACCGTTTGCCTTCCCTAGCCCGATTCCTACTTTACCATTCTGATCTCCAACAGCTGCAAGTACTGAGAACGAAATTGTTCTTCCACCTTTAGTTGTCTTTGATACTCTTGATATTCTTAGGATCTTTTCTTCAAATTGCTTTTCTTCTCTTTTTACAAACTTAGACAAGTGAAATCCTCCTCTCTACAAGAATTAGAACTGTAGTCCTGCTTCTCTTGCAGCTTCGGCAAGAGCAGAAACTCTTCCAGTATATGTGTATCCTGATCTATCGAATACGATAGTTGTTATTCCTTTAGCTGCAGCTCTTTCTGCTATAGCCTTTCCTACCATCTTAGCAGCTTCTACATTTCCACCGTGCTTAACGTTTCCTTTAAGCTCTTTATCGATAGTTGAAGCTGAAGCTAGTGTTACACCGTTTACATCATCAATAATCTGAGCAAAGATGTTTGAGTTCGATCTATATACAGAAAGTCTTGGTCTCTCAGCAGTACCAGAAATCTTATTTCTGATAGATAATTGTTTTCTTTTTCTAACAGCTTGTCTGTCTACTTTCTTAAACAACCGACTTACCTCCTTATTATCTAGTTAATTACGCCTTTTTACCTTCTTTTCTTCTGATAACTTCGTCAGCGTACTTAACACCTTTTCCTTTATATGGCTCAGGAGCTCTCTTAGATCTGATCTCAGCAGCTACCTGTCCTACTACTTCCTTTTCAATTCCATCTACATGTATAGTAGTGTTCTTATCTACAGTGAATGTGATTCCAGCAACTTCGTCAATAAGAACTGGGTGAGAGTATCCAAGAGATAGCTCTAGTCCCTTTCCTTTTGCAGCAGCTCTGTATCCAACTCCCACTAGGTTTAGAGTTTTTCTGAATCCTTCAGAAACTCCGATAACCATGTTGTTGATCAGCGCAGATGTAGTACCGTGTAGTGCTCTCATCTTTGGCTCATCATTTGGTCTCTCAACAACTACGTTGTTGTCTTCCATCTTTATAGTTAACTCTTCGTTAAACGTCTTAGTTAGCGTTCCCTTTGGTCCCTTTACAGTTACAACGTTTCCGTTTAAAGTAACTTCAACACCAGCAGGTACAACTACAGGTCTCTTACCTATTCTTGACATTAGTGTAACCTCCTAATATTCTTACCAAACGAATGCAAGTACTTCTCCACCCATGTTCTCTCTTCTAGCAACTCTATCTACAACTACACCTTTAGAAGTTGATACGATAGCGATTCCTAGACCAGAAAGAACTCTTGGCATATCCTCTACAGAAGAATATACTCTTCTTCCAGGCTTAGAGATTCTCTTGATTCCCTTGATTACTCTTTCTCTTCCAGCATACTTTAAGTAAACTCTGATGTTCTTGTTGTTCCCATCAGTGATTACCTTATAGTTTGAAATATATCCTTCTTCCTTTAAGATCTCAGCAATTCTTTCTTTGATCTTAGAGTGAGGAACGTCCACTTTCTCATGCGTCGCAGAGTTAGCGTTTCTTATTCTTGTTAGCATATCAGCAATTGGATCTGTTAAATACATTTGCGAAAATCCTCCTTTCTACAACAATTTACCAAGACGACTTCTTTACACCTGGAATAACTCCAGCTCCAGCAAGTTGTCTGAATTTTACTCTTGAGATACCGAATTCTCTCATGTATCCTCTAGGTCTTCCGTCTAATTGACATCTGTTTCTCTTTCTTACAGGAGAAGAGTTGTTTGGTAACTTTCCAAGCTCGAACATAGCTTCCATGTCACCTTGCTTAACTCTTTCCTTAAGCTCTGCTCTCTTAGCAGCATATTTATCCACAAGTTCAGCTCTCTTAACGTCTCTTGCGATCATTGACTTCTTAGCCATTAAATCTTACCTCCCTCACTAATTACTTTTTGAAAGGCATTCCAAATGCCTTAAGTAAAGCTCTTCCTTCTTCGTCGTTCTTTGCCGAAGAAACGATAGTGATAGACATTCCAAGTAGTTTATCAACTTTATCGAACTCGATTTCAGGGAAAACTAGCTGGTCTCTAAGTCCTAGAGAGTAGTTTCCTCTTCCGTCGAACGCCTTAGCAGAAACTCCTTCGAAGTCTCTTACTCTTGGAAGTACCACGTTTACAAGTCTGTCTAAGAAATCGTACATTCTCTCTTGTCTAAGAGTTACTTTTGTACCGATTGGCATTCCTTCTCTAAGTTTGAATCCAGCCTCTGATTTCTTAGCTTTCTTGATTACTGGCTTCTGTCCTGCGATGATCGATAGATCGTTCACAGCAGCATCTATAAGCTTTGAATTTTGAGTTGCTTCTCCAACACCCATGTTAACTATTATCTTCTCTAGCTTAGGGCACTCCATTACGTTAGCAAGTTCTAACTCCTTCATTAAGTTAGCCTTGATCTCGTCATTATATAGTTTGTGATATCTAGAAACGTATTTAGACACTTAAGTATCCTCCCTTCTTATAAAACTTCTCCAGATACTTTAGAGTATCTTACTTTCTTACCGTCAACCATTTTAAATCCAACTCTTGTTGGTCTTCCAGCCTTTTCATCAAAGATCATAACCTTTGAAGAGAAGATTGGAGCTGGCTTAGTAACAACTCCACCTTGTGGGTTCATCTGAGACGGCTTCATGTGCTTAGTAACAACATTGATTCCTTCTACAACTACTTTACCCTTCTTAGTGAAAACCTTTGTAACTTTACCAGTTTTACCTTTATCTTTATCTTTACCTGAAATTACATAAACTGTGTCTCCAGTCTTTACGTGTAATTTTGCAGGAACAAATTTTACCTTAGGTTTAGCCATGCTGAACAGCCTCCTCTCTTATTATAATACTTCTGGTGCAAGAGATACGATTCTCATGAAGTTCTTCGCTCTTAGCTCTCTAGCTACAGGTCCGAATATTCTTGTCGCTCTTGCTTCATTGTTTGTGTTGATTACAACTGCTGCGTTGTCATCAAATTTAATGTAAGATCCGTCTTCTCTTCTAAGTTCTTTCTTAGTTCTAACGATTACCGCTCTTACTACCTCTCCCTTTTTAACGTTTCCGCCAGGAGTCGCTTCCTTTACTGATGCTACTACAATGTCACCAATCTTACCGAATCTTCTTTTAGATCCACCAAGTACTCTGATTACCATTAGCTTTTTAGCTCCAGAGTTGTCAGCAACATTAAGGATAGTTTGTTGTTGTACCATGATTATCCTCCTCTCACAATAATTGGATTACTTAGCTTTTTCGATGATTTCAACTAGTCTCCATCTCTTATCTTTAGATAATGGTCTAGTTTCCATAATTCTAACTTTATCTCCAGCTTGAGCTACATTATTCTCATCGTGAGCTTTTAACTTGTTTGATTTTTTCATTCTTTTCTTATAGATTGGGTGTAATACCATTGTCTCTTCAAGAACAACAATTGTTTTGTCCATCTTGTCTGAAACAACGATTCCTTCTCTTAGTTTTCTCTCGTTTCTCAAGATTCTGACCTCCTTCTTAAGAATAACTCTCTATACTATGAATTAATTGTTATTATCTCTCGTTTAAGATAGTTTTAATTCTTGCGATTTCTCTTCTAACTTTCTTGATCTGAGCAGTGTTTGTAAGCTGTCCTAATGAAAGTTGAAACTTCAGGTTGAAAAGCTCTTCCTTTAGCTCTTTACACTTAACTACTAGATCTTCAGTAGACATTTCTCTAATTTCGTTAGCTCTCATTAGTTTTCACCACCGTTCTCTCTTTTGATTACTTTACACGCGATAGGTAGCTTCATAGTAGCTTTTCTAAGCGCTTTTAGTGCTAGCTCTTCAGATACACCTGAAATTTCGAACATAACTCTTCCTGGCTTTACAACTGCTACGTAACCTTCTACGTTACCTTTACCCTTACCCATTCTTACTCCTGCAGGTCTTGCAGTAATTGGCTTGTCAGGGAATATTCTGATAAAGATTTGACCTTCTCTCTTGAATACTCTGTTCATTGCTACTCTGACAGATTCGATTTGTCTGTTTGTAATCCACTTAGGCTCCATTGCAACTAGTCCGTAATCTCCGAACGCTACAGTGTTTCCTCTTTGCGCAGATCCTTTCATTCTACCTCTAAAGCTTTTTCTGTGCTTGGTTCTCTTAGGCATTAACATAATTACTTGTCGCCTCCTTCCCTCTTAGTTGGAAGAACTTCTCCATGGAATACCCATACTTTGATTCCAAGTGCTCCGTATGTAGTGTGAGCTGTTGCCGTAGCGTAGTCGATGTCAGCTCTAAGAGTGTGTAGAGGTACTTTTCCTTCTACTGCCCACTCAGATCTTGCGATCTCTGCACCATTAAGTCTTCCAGATACCATAACTTTGATACCTTTTGCTCCTGCTCTCATTGCTCTCATCATAGCCTGGTTCATAGCTCTCTTGTAAGCTACTCTTCTTTCGATTCCAGTTGCAATGTTTTCAGCTACTAGAGTTGCATCAGTATTGAAGTTCTTAACCTCTAGTACCTTGATTGTTACTCTCTTCTTTGTAAGCGCCTCTAAAGTCGCCTTCATAGCCTCGATCTCAGAACCTTTTCTTCCGATAACGATTCCTGCCTTAGCTGTGTGTACAAGAACTACAACGTGCGATGGTGAAGTTCTCTCTATGTTTATCTTCGCGATTCCAGCGTGGTAGTACTTTTTCTTTACTACTCTTCTGATTTCCATATCCTCATGGAAGTACTTCGCGTATTCTTTTTTGTCTGCATACCAATTAGAATCCCAAGTTCTTGTAATTCCAAGTCTCAGTCCTCTAGGGTCTACCTTTTGTCCCACAGTTCTACCTCCTTACTTCTACTTTTCTGATACTGCTACAACAATGTGTGCTGTTGGTTTTCTGATGATGTCAGCTCTTCCCATCGCTCTTGGCATGATTCTCTTAAGAACTGGTCCTTCGTTTACCATAATAGTAGATACAACTAATTTCTCCTCATCCATGTCAAAGTTGTTAGTTGCGTTTGCGATTGCAGATGCAAGTGTCTTCTTGATGATTACAGCTGCTTTCTTGTTTGTGAATGCAAGTATATCTAATGCTTCTAAAGCTGATTTACCTCTAACTAAGTCAGCTACTAGTCTAGCTTTTCTTGGAGACAATCTTACGAATTTAGTTATTGCTCTAGCTTCCACTAGTCCAACCTCCTTTTATCTCTCTATAATATAGATTATTTCTTTTTCTTCTTCTTATCTACACCGTGTCCATAGTAAGTTCTTGTAGGTGCGAATTCACCCATCTTGTGTCCTACCATGTGCTCAGTTACGTGCACTGGAATGTGCTTCTTCCCGTTATAAACACCGAAAGTTAGTCCGATGAAGTTAGGGAAGATAGTTGATCTTCTAGACCAAGTCTTTATAACTGCTTTTGTATTTTCAGAAGCTACTGCTTCTTCTACTTTTTTCATTAAGTGGTGGTCACAAAAAGGACCTTTCTTTAATGATCTAGCCATTGAGTTATCCTCCTCTTATATTACTTAGATTTTCTTCTTCTTACGATAAACTTGTCAGAAGATTTCTTTCCTCTTGTCTTATATCCAAGTGCTGGTTTACCCCAAGGAGTTACAGGAGATTTTCTTCCAACTGGTGACTTACCTTCTCCACCACCGTGAGGGTGATCACAAGGGTTCATTGCAGATCCTCTTACGTGAGGTCTTCTTCCCATGTGTCTGTTTCTACCAGCTTTACCGATTGATACTAGCTGGTGCTCAGAGTTTCCAACTTCTCCGATAGTAGCCATACAGTCACCGTGGATTAGTCTAAGCTCTCCTGAAGGAAGCTCAACGTGACAGTAAGTTCCTTCTTTTGCCATAAGTCTTGCAGAAGCTCCTGCAGATCTTACTAGCTGTCCACCTCTACCGATCTGAAGCTCGATGTTGTGGATCTGTGATCCAACTGGCATATCCTTTAGCTTAAGAGCGTTTCCAGGCTTGATGTCAGCTGTAGCTCCTGCTACTACTGTATCTCCCTTCTTAAGTCCCTTAGGTGCTAGGATGTATCTCTTCTCTCCATCTAAGTAGTGAAGAAGTGCGATGTTTGCAGTTCTGTTTGGATCGTACTCGATTGTAGCAACTTTCGCTGGTACATCTAATTTATTTCTCTTGAAGTCAATGATTCTGTAAAGTCTCTTGTGACCTTTCTGTCTATTTCTAGCAGTTCTGTGACCGTAGTTATCTCTACCGTATGCAGATTTTAAAGGTACAGTTAAAGACTTTTCAGGTCTAACATTGTCTAACTCTTTGTTAACGATCTTTGACATGTGTCTAGTACCGTTAGTCATAGCTTTCATCTTTTTGATTGCCATCTGATTTTACCTCCGACCTATATATATCTTTACCGTTTTTTATTATACGTTCTGGAAATAAGTGATTGTATTTCCTTCAGCAAGCTTAACAATTGCTTTCTTCTTTGCAGAAGTTTTGTAAAGCTTCATACCGTGTCTCTTAGTCACTGGCTTGATGTTTAGAGTAGCGATATCTACAACTTTAACGTTGAAGATAGCTTCTACTGCTTTCTTTATCTCAATCTTGTTAGCCTTCTTGTTTACTTCGAAAGTATACTTATTGAATTCTCTTCTAAGTATCTCAGTCTTCTCAGTAATGATTGGCTTCTTTACGATATCGTAAGCTGTCATTATCCAAGCACCTCCTCGATAGTAGCTAGTGCTTCTTTAGTGATCATTACCTTGTTTTGCTTTAGAAGCCAGTATACTCCAAGCTCATTTGGCTGAAGAACTACTGCGTTCTCAAGGTTTCTAGCTGATAAGTAAAGGTTGAAGTCAGCTTCGTTAGCAAGGTCGTTTACAACGAACATTTGCTTAGTGTTAGCCTTAACTGCGTTTGTTAGTGAAACAACTGCTTTCGTCTTAGGAGCCTCTAGTGCACCGTCAAGAACGATAACATTTCCTTCAGCAACCTTTGCAGATAGTGCTGATTTAAGCGCTAGTCTTCTAACTTTCTTGTTTACTTTCTTATCATAGTCTCTTGGTTGAGGACCAAATACTACTCCTCCACCTACCATGTGAGGGGCTCTGATAGTTCCCTGTCTAGCTCTTCCAGTTCCTTTTTGTCTGAAAGGCTTT
This sequence comes from uncultured Fusobacteriaceae bacterium, assembly GCA_964430145.1. Taxonomy (GTDB): domain Bacteria; phylum Fusobacteriota; class Fusobacteriia; order Fusobacteriales; family Fusobacteriaceae; genus Propionigenium. The sequence continues at coordinate 20,921 of CAYSGC010000018.1, forward strand.
CTTCCTCCACCTCTAACCATAGCTCTTGTCTTAGTAGCTGCTGTACCTTGTCTAGCTGCTGCTAATTCTGCAGTAAGAACTTCGTGAAGTACTGTCTTGTTAGGCTCAATTCCGAAAACTGAATCCTTAACTTCAACAGTTCCAGTAGCTTCTCCTGCTAAGTTATATATGTTTAAAACTGCCATTGTTATCCTCCTTCCTCAAATCTACTAGCCGACTATTTCTTGATAGCTGGCTTAACAACAATGTATCCGTTCTTTGGTCCTGGAACAGCACCTTTAATAAGTAGTAGGTTGTTCTCAGCGTCAACTTTTACAACTTTTAAGTTTTGAACTGTTACAGTAGCGTTTCCGTACTGACCAGCCATCTTTTTACCTTTCATTACTTTTGAAGGGTAAGCCGACATACCGATAGATCCACCAAGTCTGTGGTTTCTAGATACACCGTGTGTAGCTCTGTTTCCGGCAAAGTTATGTCTCTTCATTACACCTGAAGTACCTTTACCTTTAGAAGTTCCTGTGATATCTACGAATTCAACTTCTCCAAAAGTATCAACTTTGATCTCTTGTCCTAGCTCGTATCCTTCTACAGTTTCAACTTTAAGCTCTCTAACGAATCTCATTGGCTTTACACCAGCCTTGTTAAAGATTCCCATCATTGGCTTAGTCGTGTTCTTTTCTTTCTTCTCGTCAAAACCTAACTGAACAGCTGTGTAACCGTCCTTTTCTTCTGTCTTCTTCTGAAGTACGAAGTTAGGTCCTGCTTCTACTACAGTTACTGGAACGAACTTTCCATCTTCGAAGATTTGAGTCATTCCAACTTTCTTAGCTAAAATTCCTGCCATGTTTCTACCTCCATCAAATAATATATTGGTTGGCAACTTCGCCTCGTGGTTCCACATTTCGACTTTAAAAAAAATCGGCCAACGTGTATTATTCTGTAAGGATAATTCCGGTATAAGGTTCTCCGTATCCCTCGATTATCCAACAATCAGCTTTTACGCTTCTCACGATCGATTAAGTGCAATTACGCTTGCTTAATCTCGATTCCAACACCAGCTGGTAAGTTTACCGCTGTTAAAGACGAAATTGTCTTTTGGCTAGAGTTGTTGATCTCTACCATTCTTCTGTGTACTCTCATCTCGAACTGCTCTCTAGCGTCCTTGTTTACGTGTACAGATCTAAGTACAGTGTACTTCTTGATCTTAGTTGGTAGTGGCATAGGTCCTGCGATCTCCGCTCCAGATTTTTTTGCAACATCAGCGATCTTCTTTGCTGACTGATCTAGAAGAGTGTGATCGTAAGCTTTTAAGTATATTCTTAACTTATTTGAAGCCATCTCCTCTTGCACCTCCTATTAACAAATTTAGTATCAACGTTATTTACGTTATTACTCATACACTCCAAAGATTATAGCACA